>PAUV01000066.1 GCA_002712845.1 Rhodopirellula sp.
TGGTGCGTAAGTTGCCTGGTGCGTAAGTTGCCTGGTGCGTAAGTTGCCTGGTGCGTAAGTTGTTTCGCGCGAACGCTACTCTATGCTGGCTTGAATGGCTGACGTTCATCTGTGCTGGCGTTACTGCGCCCTAGACCTTGAGCCCTGCGGTCCACCGGTGATTTCCTGTCCCAGGGGGAGTGGGCGAGCCGCTGTCGCAAAGCCGCGGGCGTAGAGATGTTCCTTAAGTTTTCTAAACGCAGCAAAGCTATTTGGATACACCCAAACGGTAATCGTGGTCGAATTGGGGTCGCGGCCTGCCAGTTCAATGTCGAGTTCACTGCTGTTGGACAGGACTTTGTCGAGTGTTTGACCGTGCGGTGTTTCGAGTGGCTCGACGGTCATGCCAGTCAACTGAATTCGAGTAGCCATCTGGAGTTGTCCGCCACGCGAAATCATTTCGCGGCCCTTGTTCATGCGATATTTTGCTACGAAGCCTCGAATGGGGCCGACCGCGGCTTCTGTTTGGCCGTTGCGAGCGCCGGCAGCCATCCTTTCGAAATCCCGCTTGATTTCATCGAGAAGTTGGTTGATTGGAACGATGGACAAACGGTCTTCTTTCAGACGAAAATGAATTTCATCACCGAACACAGTTTTTGCCATCGGGGTGGGCAGATGCTCGACGGCGACAACCGGTGCCGGCTGATTTTCCAGATGCTGTCGTGCGCCCACCAACTGCTCTAATTCTTTCTGTGCGGATTTGAACTCGGTGACTCGCTGAGCATTCTGCACAGCCTGTGCATCAAAGTCTTTCTTCTTCTCTGCCCAAGCGTTTTCAACTTGAGCCAGCAGGTCCAGCATCAATGCCCGCTGTTGTTGACGGCGCTGTATCTTTGCATTGTATTCACGAATACTGTTTTCCAGACGCTGTGAATCAGCTTGAGCACTTGCTGCCTTCATTGAGTAGGCAGCTAACTCCGATATTTGCTTTTCAGAGGCGCGGTGTGAGTCATCTTCGTAATCCTGCTCGACATGATCATGCATTTCCTCAATCACAGCCGTCGATTGTGCGCCCAAAATCACGACCAGGATGATCAAAATGCCCACAAGATTGGCAACGATGTCAAGAAACGCATCGTGCCCCATTTCGAGCATGGTTCTTTTCTTGCGGTGCTGACTCATTGTAAACGTCTCCCGGTGACTTCGATGCCGCTTCCACGAAAACCTTTCTGCAGTTCGCTATATCGACGCTCACTTCCCGGCATGATTGTCACTTGCAGTTGTGGTTCCCAACGCCCGCCAGGTAAGGCAGGGCCCCAACGTTCAATTCTCTCGCGAACTGCAGCAGCCAGTTGCAATGTCGCTAGATTGAGATCGGCATTACTGCCGGTAAACCCAAACACCTCGGTGCTACCCGCTGCCCCGGATGCAAGCATTACGAAGTGGTCGGAATGACACTCGACGCGGATCGTTCGGACGATGGCGTTGCCCTGCATACCAACCATTCGTTTTGGTATCGCCCAATTTCTACCTTCTCGCCGTAATGGAACTCGNTTGCTGTNTTTTACCTCCGTTGGAGGGGGCGGTTGTGAATTGGGTTGCTGCTTAGCACGAGCAGATTGCGGTTGCTGGTCGAATTGACCACCCGTGCTTTGGGTTCCACCTTGGCCACCTTGGCTGGTTTGCGTGAGTTGTGAGTTGGTTTCACCNCTACCTTGGTCAGNCAACGCTTCACGGTTGGTCGTGACACCTTCGTTGCNATTCGAGCGTTCAGCAGAACCCGTCGGTGATTCGTTNCCNGGTTTTGAATCACCAGCGTTAGCCGCAGCTGCAAACTTGTTTTGTTCGCTGAGGTTTGTAAGAGAGCCTTNGGNTTTTCCTGCGGTTGTTTGCGGCAGCGTGTCCGANCTGCCAAGTCCTGTCGTTGAGTCGGTGGNAAACAATGAACCGGACTCTTGTCGAAATTCATCACTCTTGGAAACGCGTTCCATCTCATTGGTTGCAGATTGGATTTGTTCTGCCCATTGCCTCGCTTGATCTCCAGCATCCATTCGCCCCTGTGTGGCAGCTAGGGCCCGATGGGCATAGCTTGAACGGCCTTGAAACTCAGGATTACCGTAGCCGGATCTGCCGGGATAAACATTTTGAGCGCCTGCTGTGGTTGTCGGTTCGTTCNGAGANCGAAAGCCGTTCGCTCTTCCTTCACGATCCAATGACGCGGCCGATAAGACAGGCAGGCGTCGATTGTTCTTTTGTGTGTTGGCAACGGCACTTTGCGAATACCCTCGGGTACCACCGTTAGTGCCAGGGTAGGAATTCAAGTTGCGTTGTTGCGCTGCTGCTTGGCGAATTACCAAGTCGACTTTCTGTTTTAAAACAGGATCTGGTTGAGCGTATGCAAGTTGGATTCCAGCAGGTACCAGTTCATATCCAAACTGGTCGTCCCAGTCTCGCATTGCGCCTCGGGCGGCGGCATAAGACTCGATTCCATCCGGTCGGACAACCAGAAGAGGGTAGGGCGGGGCGGCATCGTTGTACTGTCCCAANGCATGAAGCCGGATGGTNCGCAAGGCGGCATCCAGCGGGTTGGTGGACTCAGCAGCTCTCTCAAGTTCTTCCAGNGNGATTCGATTTCCCTCGGGAAAAATTGTCAATCCTTCACTGGTGCATTCCAGATAGATCGGCCGCCGATCCGTACCATTGGGGCCTTTGTGTGGCACAATGACGATGCGAGGTGATTGGTTTTCGGCTTCCTCACGTAACTTCGCAAGTGTTTGCTTTTCGGTGTCAACTTGTTGCTGGACTGTCCTTAGCATTTGTTGATCGATTTCCGCGGTGTCTGCGGTTTCATCATTCAAGCGGTTGATTTCGTCGTTGAGTTGATTCAATCTNTCTCGTGTGCNTGTCAGTTGCTCTTCGATGTACGTGAGGGCATCACGGCGTTCGCCCAGCTCTTCGGTTTGCTCCTCGCGAAAAGAAACTAACTCCTTCACNCGGAACACTTGTTCTTCCANCAGTGAATNAACNTNNCTNGCAGAAANNCCTTNACTCACTTGTGCTTTGGGATCNGGAATTNNNTTNCGTGCNGTTTGTTCNGCTGCATTGGTCGCATTTTGAGCAACCAACGCGAGTAGCAGAATCANNGTTCCAAGGGTGCANACGAGTACCGCTAAGAAAGGGAACAACGATGGTGATAGCCCTTTGCGATCTCGCCGACTCATGCTACCTGCCTTGGCGAAGAATCATCAGCTGAATGGCTGGAAGTTGCTATCCGACTGGATAACACGTCGACAGCACGAGCCAGAATTCGCATTGCATCTGCCATCCCATCTCCCCCAGCGGCTGCTACGCTCCGATCAACCGATGCATTGGTAGCAACGAGTCTTTGCAGATTTGAGTCAAGCGATTCTTGCAGCATCGTGACAGCGGCAGCGCTGCCCTGAGTATCTGCAAGGTTTTCGTACTGTTGAGAAAGAGTGTTGAGGACCGTTTTCAACTGGTCAGAGTGCTGGGTGAGCACACCTGCTTGGTGCTGGCATTGCTCATCAAAGTGAACTGATGATTTATCGGTCACGCTTTTGAGTGCGTTTGCGTGGTCGGCCAGAGCTGGTGACAATCGAGTTTCGATATCGCTTAACAATTGGCGAGACATTTGTTCGTGTGTCTGCGTCGATGCTTGATGACTGGTCGTCATCAGGTCGTGCCAACGAGTGCATTCACTGACGATCTGTGTACTAACGTGTTCCGACGCTCCGGCGATACTCGCTGAATGTTTATCTAATGCGGGCAGGAGTGTTCGTTCGAGTGCTTCACTGATCTTGTTGGCATTATCTTCCTGAACCCTTTGCCAGTGCTCTTGAGCTTCATCGATGGTTTTCGCCCAGAGACGCGTCTGGTTATCCAGCGACTCGGCAACCGCAGCTTGTACACCTCGGCACAGATCGGCGATCAATGCTGTCTGGTTGTCGGATGTTTCATCGCTTGGCAGGCTGGCAGAGACGAGATGTCCAACCCGGGCATCAATATCTGCTAACAGCTGCTGCTCACCACGTTCAATGGGAAATTGCACAAAGATCGCGACCACAGACAACACAAGTCCCAAGGCGGTTGTGTCAAATGCGACGTACAGACCGCTCTTCAGGTTCTCCACCGCGGCGCTGCCGTTGGCAAAGTCGAGCCCACCCAAAGTTTGCGTAATGCCGATCACGGTTCCAAGAAAACCGAGCATCGGGATGGCCCAAATGATGATTCTCACNAGACCCAANGAGTCGTGGGCAACATCTGCATCACGTCCCGAAAGCTCTCTGAGATCGTCGGCGAGGTGTTTCGTTGTTCCTCGCTGNGNTTGACGTGTCAGTAATTCCTCGAGCCTTGAAACGAGTCGATTCTTCCGCGTTTGAGATGGTAATCGACGGAGCTCCTGTAGCCATCGTTTTGAAACGAAGCCTGCATCTTTATCGGTCAGCCAGCGGTCAGCTGGTGATTCCTCGCCTGTCGGTGGCAGCAGATCTTCGTCTCGAATTGCGTTCAATTGCTTGACCTGCGTGAGCACATCAAGCCATTTTGTGAACAGGACCGCGACTGCGAACCAAAACAGAATCGTCGCCGCGATCGCGACGGGATGCCCCAGGAAGTATCGCTGCAGAGGTTGCCAAGCGGTGGCGTAGACCAAGCTGTAGAAGCCTGCGTTCAGCGCAGTTCCCGTGAGGGCAGCCAAGGCCGCATTCCCAGCGGTTTGGGATTGTGGAGGCCCCGTGGACTCGTCGCCNGNCGCGCTCTCNGATGGCCTGATGTTGGTCNCAAAACCTTTACTCTTCACGTCAATTCCCACGGTCAACCTCTCTCGGGAGTTTCATTTCGGGGGCGAACCCGCAAACGGCCGATCAGATGGGCCAAGCTGCTGCAGGTGTCCCTCCGCCGCTGGCGAGACCTTCGGCGGGAGGGCAACGCCCCCACATAATCGAATCGACCGTCAGGACCCCAAAACTTTATCCCATCGTCAGAAATTACCACCTCGCCCAGGAGTGGCTCCGGGCAAACGTTAGCTGCGAGGCAGGCTCTCGGCTCAGGTCAGATCACCCGGCCCCAAGGCCCGCTGTGTTCATATTGCGGCGAATTAGGGCATTTTCGTACAATTGAGCTGAAATTGATTTCGGGCGTCTACAGTCGTTTTTGGTGAGCAAAATGACCTGTNATTGCCCGTGTTCTGCAGGAATTGGAGCATTTGTAATGATGAACGCCGAAATGGTCGAAACTACCCAAGTCGCGACTAGTGATGCAGGAAACCGGATAATCCGCACNGGATTGGTGCTTTTGATGGTGATTGGCATCGCGACAGTNGCGGTGAGCCAGAACCCGACGCCTCAGAGTGATGGACTGCCGATAAACTCCGAACTTTCCGACCTGACGCTCGCCGAAACGGTGGCAAGGGTGGGTGCCTCGGGCGACATGATCGGATTTTCCCATTCTGACAGTTCGGGAACTCAGACAATTACGCTAGTTCATACCGGCAAAGCTTGGATGGCCGTGTATCATATNGANAGGTCGGGGAAGGTCCGACTTGTCAGCAGTCGTCCAATTGATGCTGATTTTTCATTGCAACTGAACGCCACGTCCCCNCTGCCCGAAGAGATCCGCGAGATCAATCGACGGTGATGGTAGTTGGTGTTGGGCTGCAGCGGGTGAACCATGACGTATGTTAAATGCGTCCGTTTTCTCGTGTCCACAACTACCAATCGACGATCCTGCTTAATCAGGGTCTCTCGGAGCCGAAAATCGAATGGCTAACTACCTCTCGTTAGAAGAAGCTGCCCAAAAGCTCGGAATCACTGCNGATCAACTAGTTGATTTGCGTAGCCAAGGGAAAGTACGTGGTTTTCGTGATGGAGCGAGTTGGAAATTCGCCGACAATGATCTCGGACGACTGGCCGATGAAATCGCCGATGGCGGTCTGCTTGATGGCGATGGAAGTGATTTAGGCATTGGAGGCGANCCCGTTGCCTCTGGACCCGGAAGCGATGTCAACCTTGTGGCTTCGCAGGGAGACAATGCAGATGTCCAGGTCGTTTCTGGTGAAAGTGATCTGGAAGTCTCCGAAGACTTGCTCGAGATCGATTCAGCCGAGTTGCANCTCAACGANCCTGCGATCATGCACGATTCCGCGCAGCTTGATCTGGCGATCGAGCCGAACGCCGGAAGCACAGGGCCAGTAACTGATGAAGAGCTAAANGAAATTTCTGAGTCCCACCCCGATGTACTCGCCCCTGAAGCAGGTGAGGGTAGCGGCAGTTTATTAGATCTGGAAAGCGAGTTGAGCCTGCAGGCAGGCAGCGACCTGAGTTTCGCATCGGGGGAGCCTGATGAGGACAGCGGCGAAGAGTTGATTGGTGCCGATGAAGATAGTGCGATGGATGTTCTTGGCAGCGACATTGATGCCGCTGGTTCGAAGGCCAGTTCGGCAGGCGTTAGTAGCCTTGAGCTCATGAGCGATTTGGATGAGCCAGCCGACATGACAGGGTCGCGTGGCGCAGATGTATTAAGCGAGCTTGATTTGCTGGGCGNNGAAAAGTCTGGCAGTGGTGTGATTTCNGGAGACAGCGGAAGTCTGCTCGGTTCCGGACTCGGTAGTGGAGTCGGCTCAGGTTTGGGATCCAGTCTGGGAGACGTTTTGGCTGACGATGAACTTGTCATCGCCGACGATGATGACGATTTGGTTATCAGTGGTGCGGGCAGCGATATTTCTGTTGCAGGTGACAGTGGGATCAACTTGATGAGTCCGTCCGACAGTGGCTTGTCACTCGAGAGCGAGCCGTTGGATCTTGCCGGAAGCAGTATCTCAGCCCTTGATCTTGGGCAGGAAATGTCAGAGGGTGGTAGCAGTGGCGGTGGCAGTGGATCCATGGTCGACTTCCAGGCTGACGAAGAATTTCAGCTCTCGCCTTCCGGAATCAGCTTGGAACCTGACTTCGAAAGTGGCTCGCAAGTAATCGAAGTCGAAGAATCAGAGGCGATCGGCGAGCCGATCGAGTTCGGCGATGCCGGTGTTGCTGAAGCTGGTGACATGTTCGGTGCCGAAGCCGAAGCCGTTGAAGTCCTCGGTATGGACGCGGGAGAAGAAGAAGGTATCTCGGTAGATGAGGCCGCAGCTGTTTCTGCCATCGGTGGTGCCAGCAGTGGTTACAACGCTTTCGAAGTACCGTTCACGCTGATGCAGTGCATCACCCTTTGCATGGTATTAGCGGTGCTCAGTGTCGGCGGCATGTTGGTGACCGACCTCATGCAAAACATGTGGAGTTACAGTGAAACAGCCGCCCCCGTCAGNTCNCTNACNGATTCACTGACCGGTTGGCTCGANAGCAAGCCAGGNTCNTAGTAGAGCTTCCAANCCCGATCGCAAGGCTCCAANCCTTCTGGGGCCGAAAATTNGNCTNAGTGTGGGTCAAANTGTCGCGATAANGGGATATATGCGTACTTTCNCGCGTCCCCNCNTAATGTTGGGTACGAACCATAGTGGATTGCCCTTTATAGTATTGCATAGGTAACATACCGGGTCCTCCGGTGATCGACTTCCTCAGTCGAGTCTCACTCCAGATAAACGGCATCGATTGGCTGTTATCCGCTGTTCTGTGGTACTGCAGACTCGCGGTTCTGGGGCTTCCCTGATTTGGTCAGGAAGGAGGGCATGTTTGGCCGGTTTTGATCGTGCACGAGTAGGTAGAAATGTTGGGCTCAACTATTAGCTTCCAAAATCTGTTTCATTGGCCATCCGAGATGCGTTCAACGCGATTCATGTGCAGGAACTGGGCTTTGATGCTGCTGGCGTGCTGCATGGCTGGCTTCGCAGGCTGTGAACGTCTTGATCCAGTCGTGACTTACACCGTTCCGACCAAGCTTCCTGCCAAGCTAGTGCCTGGGCAGGATCGTATGTTGGCAGCCATGTTGCCTAAGGGGAACGAGATTTGGTTCTTCAAGGTAACTGGCCCTGAGGGAGCAGTGGACTCGATTGGTACAGAGTTCCGGAGCTTTGTGGAGGGGATTGAGTTCGAAGATGGTTCTCCAAAACTAAGTGAGTTACCGACTGGCTGGCGGCGTGGGGGAGAAAAGCCGTTCCGTTATGCGACGTTGGACGTCGAGACTCCCGATAAACAACTTGGGATAAGCGTTTCATCCTTGCCGTTGCGAGAGGATGCGTGGGATGAACAGGTGCAAGACAATGTGAACCGGTGGCGGGGGCAACTCGGGTTGCCCAAGTCCAACGCGAAATGGGCTGGCGGTGAAGCGATTACCGTCCAATCCGCAGATCCGAATGCGGTCTGGGTTGATATTGTTGGCGAAACGGGAGGAACCAACTCGATGTCGCCCCCTTTCGCGAACCGTATCCCGCCGCCGAGTTCTGCCGGAACGCTTCCTTCGCAGTCCGCGAAGCCTCCGGCCAGGCCCGCTTCTGATGAGCGAATGCTGGCCGCGATGGTGCCCAAGGGATCTGACGTTTGGTTTTTCAAGGTCAAAGGCGCAAAAGAACCAGTCGCTTCGCTGGCGAAAACGTTTCGTGATTTCGTTGAAGGCGTAAAGTTCGAGCAGGGGGCACCCGATTTGAATATGCTCCCTGAAAGTTGGACTCGCGGTGGAGCACGACCCTTCCGTTACGCAACTTTGGATGTCGCAACACCAGCAGGAAAATTGGATGTCAGCGTTTCCAAACTAGTCCGTCAGCAGGATAAGCCATGGGCTGAACAAGTTGATATGAACGTCAATCGTTGGCGCGGTCAGATGGGATTGTCCCCGTCAACTGATAAGTGGGCAGGCGGGCAGCCACTCAGCGTGGCGACCGCAGATGAAGGTTCGGTTTGGGTCGATTTGGCGGGCGACGCTGGCAAGTTGCCAGCATTGGATCCACCGGTGGCTGGAAAGACACCGTCCGGCTCGCCTTCTGCAACAGAGGCTGAGGCAGAGTCCGACAACAAAGCTGAGGCTGTTACCTATCAGCGACCCAACGGATGGCGAGATGGTCGTATGAGTAGTATGCGGCTTGCTGCCTTCAACGTTGGGCCGGAGGATAAATCAGCTGAGATCACCGTCATTCCTGCGGGCGGTGATCTTCGTGGAAATGTAGCAAGATGGTTGGGCCAAGTCAGAAATGGGACGGTTGCAGATGAGGTTGTTGATCAAGCGTTAGAAAACGCGCAGGACGTGACCGTTGCTGGTAAGCCGGGAAAACGGTTCCTATTAACGGCCGAAAAGGATGCTGACCCAAAAATGGCTATCGATGCAACCATCGTCCCGCTCGGTACTGACGGGGCGTCCAGCTTGTTCATCAAAATGACAGGTCCTGCAGAAACAGTTGAGAATCAGGCTAACGCTATCACCCTGTTCTTGAAATCTCTGAAATTGAATTTGTAAACGATTCGCTCGCACTCGAAACGTGATGAAATTATGTCGACGATTGTAGACTCCGCACGCGGCCCAAAAGAAAACGCAGGCAACTTCTCATTGCTCAATGGCTTTGCTGCGATCGGTTCATTGAAATTCACTGTGGTCCTGTTTGCCCTATCGTTGGTAACCGTTTTGGTTGGCACGTTGGCGCAGGACGAAATGAATATGTTCGAGGTCAAGCAGCGGTACTTCACCTGCTGGTTCACCCAGCTGTACTTCGATGATCTCTTCCCCCAAGCTTTTTACCCGCATGACAGCCCAATCCGAGGCAGTATCCCTTATCCCGGGGGTGCCTTGATTGGCGTGCTGCTGATGATCAACCTTGTGGCTGCCAAAGCAACGCGGTTTCGAGTTAGCGGAAAAGGCTCACAGCTACTTGGCGGTGTTGGGTTCATTGCTCTGGGATCGCTTTTGGCAGTATTTGTCGTAGCGGCAGGGCACAGCAGCGAGGGCCTGCAGGGCACGCCTCCAATCAGCTATGAAACGCTTTGGGCTTCAGTGTTAGCGAGCCTGACTATTATGGCTTTCGGCTGCGTTTACGCGGGTGTTCAGGTTTCGCAGGGAACAATGAAGATCTTGGCATTTTGTTTAGCAGCTTCACTCGGTGCCTTCGTCGCCTACTCTCTCGCGGACGATTTCCGCATTGGTGATCCAGGACTAAGAATCGTGTGGCAATTAGCTAAGGGACTGGGTGCCGGCATCATACTGCTGGTTGGTTGTCTCATGGTATTCGGAAAACAGGGCGGAAATGTTCTGTTGCATCTGGGGGTCGGCTTGCTGATGTTTGGTCAATTCGCGTTTGGCGATCGTCAGTTGGAGCAGAGGCTTAGCCTGATCGAGGGTGAGTCATCCAACACACTTGTGAACCTCGATTTGATTGAATTGGATCTGATTGCGAAGGGTGAGACTGGCGACGAGGTGGTTGCGATTCCGGGCAGCCGCTTACGCACCGCNGCCGAGACAGGTGTGGTAATTAGTGANGAGTCGCTGCCAGTGGATGTTGGTGTCGTTGAGTTTTACGAAAACTCTAACCTTCGCACCGTTCAGGGCGAGAACTTGGCGACGGCTGGATTCGGACTGGAGGCGGAGGCTATTCGCGCTAGAAAGTCTGGTGGAACCGACAGTGANTTGAATTTGGCCTCTGCCTATGTAGATCTAATCGATAAAGAGACGGGAGAGTCGCTGGGTGTTTATCTGGTGAGCCAGTTGTTGTCTGATCGTGTGATGCTGCTCGCCGACGGCAAAAGCAAAGATCGATATGACTCGGTTACGATTGGTGATACTGCCTACGACATTGGTCTAAAGTTCCATCGTGAAGTAAAACCCTACTGGGTTCAGTTGGTTGACGTTCGCCGAGTCAATTACAGCGGGACGGATACGCCTCGAGACTACTCTTCATTCATCCGAATCGTCGACGAAGCGACAGGCGAAGATCGCCGTGAGCGAGTCTGGATGAANAATCCTCTGAGGTATCGTGGTGAAACCTTTTATCAAAGCAGNTACACACCGCTGCCTGGTGGCAAAGAAATGACAGGCATTCAAGTCGTCCAGAACTCAGGATGGCTGATTCCGTATTTAGCTTGCAGTATCACGGCGCTTGGAATGTTGGCACACTTTTTTGGCACGCTGACCCGCTTTCTNAAACGACGTGAACGCGAGACGCGTAAACAGGACACCCAAGCTTCTGAGATTGAAGATGGACGTTCAGGTCCGCCTTCGAGGTTGCCAGTGGTTGTAAGTGTCGTTGGGTTCGGCCTTTTAGCGGGGGCTATGCTAGTGCCCACGGCCGCCCTCAGAAATGAAATGCGTCCCGCAGAACGTAATACGAAATTCGATTTTTACGCTGCTGGCAAGATCCCAGCNCAGTATGGTGGNCGAGTCATGCCGCTGGATGCNTATGCAAGGCAGACTGTTAAGGCGATNAGTAATAAAGAATCCATTCCACTTGAAGGTGCACCTTCCGAACTCAAGGATCGNGTGGAGGGCNAAAGTCTGTCGGCAATCCAGTGGTTGATGGAAGTTGCTAGCGACAGCAGAGATGTTGAGAAAATCCGGATGTTCCGAATTGATGCTGAGGAAGTTCGAAGCGAGTTCGAGCTGCCAAGGCGGAAAACTAAGCTTTACTCACTTGAGGAAATTCGGGGTGAATGGGGGCGTGTTAGTGAAATCGTCGATGAAGCGAGGACGAAGGACGGAGCAGATCAATCGTTCAAGGAGCGAAAACTGTTGGAGCTNGACCGACGCACNCGCGAATACACAGTCGCGGCTGCCGCTTTCCAGTTCCCTAGCCCCAAGGTGATGAGTGAAGCAGAGTTTAAGATGTTTCAACCCGGACAACCTTCGGACCCTTCTTCGCGAGCAATGTTTGCCATGCGAGAGCTCGCGAGGAACATGGATCGACTGAAGAACATGCGGGCGGCTGCAATCATTCCACCGGATGCNGAGCTTGCCTCCGAAACNGTTGATCAACCTCAGTGGACNGCCTTNTCNGCTGCCTTNTTTGAGGAAGTTCAAANGCTTGCTCGGGCTNAATCNGGTAGCNAGGNTGATNTTNAACGTTCTGAGTCGATNGCAAGTTTTGGTGACATGATTTCAGCTTANGGNGANGAAGACNCTAAGNTGTTNAATGAGGCCGTCGATGCAAANGCGGCTGCNNTGNCCTTGTATCCGATCATGGGCTTNTCACCGCGACTGGTNTCTCTTGAACGCTGGATGCAAGCTTCNTGGCCCACTGGGGTGGCGATGATCTTNTACTTGGTCACGCTGGTTCTCGGCTTGGTTTACTTNGCTGTGAACTTGCCGCGNTTGCGTCAAGCGGTTTGGGGAATGNTGGTAATCGCCTTGGTCGTGCATACCGTTGCGATCACNTGCCGGATNNTNATNACNGGCAGAGCGCCGGTGATCAATATNTANTCGTCNGCCGTTTTCATTGGTTGGGCTGCTGTGTTGTTCGGCGTTCTGGTNGAAAGAATCTTCCGNTACGGNGTCGGGAATCTGTTGGCTTCGGCTGCCGGTGTACTGACCCTGCTGGTTGCGTACGGTCTGAATACCGGCGACACCATGCCCGTTTTGCAAGCGGTGCTNGACACGCAGTTNTGGCTGACNACTCACGTGATCACCGTGTCGCTGGGTTATGTAGCTACNTTGGTTGCNGGGACNTTNGGNGCCGGGTATCTGCTTGCGGGCTGGGTCGGTGTTGATAAGAAAAAGCTGAGGGATGTCTACCGGTGTATCTATGGAGCCACTTGTTTTGGGATCCTGTTCAGCTTTGTCGGGACCGTCTTGGGTGGCCTTTGGGCAGANGATAGTTGGGGCCGTTTTTGGGGCTGGGACCCGAAAGAGAATGGCGCCTTGCTCATTGTGATCTGGAATGCACTCATGTTGCATGCACGTTGGGATGGCATGGTGAGTGGACGAGGATTTGCCGTCTTGGCGATCGGCGGCAACATTGTGACCGCGTGGAGTTGGTTTGGTACTAATGAACTCGGTATCGGTATGCACAGCTATGGCTTTACATCCGGCGTCCTCATGTGGCTATCCATCTATATCTTGCTGCAAATTGCATTNATCAGTGCCGACTTGGTCCTGAGATCGATCAAGGTGCGATTCGGCTCGGATGCCTCACCAAGCTAGCCGGCCCGAATCGGCAAGGTCGGTGCTGAAGTGTTTGTACTTATCCCATGCCTATACGACTCAATGTCTGCACTGAACAATTGAAGTTCGACTGAACCGCGGCGTTTGCATTGAACGCTCTGGTTGTGGCGGAGCGATAACCGTGATGTTGGGCAACAGTAACGTGTGGATGGTTTGCAGCAACCGATCTTTGGCGCTGTTGGTGCGTGTGGCAATCCCACGATGGAGGGATAGTCTTCTTGCCGGTTGCACTGCTGACACGTTTCAGAGAATGGCAGGTGCGGCGGCGATGCGCACGTTCTTTCACCAGTTTTGATTCTGGTTCGCCAGTGTGCAGTTTTGTGTTCCGTGATTTGGATGATTGCTGTGACACGAGTTCATCGCAAATCGATTGCATGGAACTCAGATTTGGGAAAGCAACATCATTGGGGTTGTGAAATGGTCGGGCCACCATGCCAGTTGTTTGCGGACCGAATGCGAGGCTGATTTGTCGGCATTGGTCGACTGGGAGGAATCAAAATATTCATTAACCAGTCAGTTTGGTCAGACATGGGAACTGCGACACTGTAATTGGGTGCGACAACGTTCAGGACACTCAACGAGTCCAGAGTCTGTGGTGTTGAAAATACGATTGGAAATCCATCAAGACACAACGCTACGTCGGTCGGGAACCCCTCGTAGCCCACTTCGTTACGACAGATGCCAGTCAGATTGATCTGGGCGTTGTTGACGTTGAATCCGAGCCCCAGAAGGTCGAAGGGGATGTCACCATGTTGATCGATCAGGCGATCCTGGAGTCGAACTTCGAACCCGCAATTCTGATTGGCAGCAATTAGCAGACTGCGACCCATCTGACCATTTTTGGCAATAATGGAACCTGAGATGTCGCTTCGTTTGGAGTGCGGATCTATGCGACAGCGATCAAACTCAAATGTTGCGGTGCCACTAAGACGATGAGAGTTCCGTTCGAATATCCGATCGAGTGCAATGTTGGTGAACCGTGATCCACCAAGATCAATCCACCAGTGGTTTTTTTCGATCTGCCATGTCATGGTGCCGGCGAATTCGGCATTGACGCCAAGCTTTTCCATTTCGGGCAGGAAGTCTGCGATCGCAGAGCAGGGCAGGGTAGTGCCTCGGGTGTCCAGTGACCATCTGGTTGCGGGACGTTTGCCACTTCGATCACGGCGGACCATGATGTTGATCGGCGTATCATTAAGGGAATTGGCAGGAAGGCAGGCTAAGGTTGCTTCGACTGCATTCTCGTGCGGAACGATCCACGCGTCCACATCCTTCAACGTCACCGCTCCTGTGCGACTGTGCAGTGTCAGGTCATTGGCTGATACGCGCACTGGCATCGCCGTTAAATCAGGACGGCAGAGGAAACGTTGGTGAAGTAATTGCCAGATACCCTTGAGTTCGGCTGCCTGGATCTCTGGCTGTTGAAGAAGAATGGTTACTTCACCACCTTCAGTAACGTGTTCAATCTTGCGAATCCGTGCGATTTCGTGCGTCGTTTCTGGTTCTCTGATCGTGATACCGTGTAAGCGGTAACTCGACGGTGTTGCCTTTTCAAAATCTTCAATTTCGATCGCAAGGCCTGTCGTTAGGGAGAGCTCAGCCTCAAGCCTCTGCAGAGCACGGTGATGATACCATGGCGTCCAAGTCATCAATATGCACAGGCAGGTAAAGCAAGTAGGAACCGCGCAGCAGAACACGAACAGCAATCTTGCGGTCGTTCGTTGAGTTCGTTCGTGCATGGTTCATCCTGTTGGCGAATCGCCCAATCCGTCAGGTGTAGACCTGTGCGCGCGGAATGGTAGAGGCCAGAGGGAAGGCAATCGCCGTTCCCGCAGTGCATGCCGATCTTAGATCCACGGGCGGAACCACCGATAGGTCGTTTTAAGCTGTGAATGATCGCTCAACAGGTCGACGAAGCTTCGATTGTGGAATCCTTGTGCATTCACTTGCCTTACGAGCGAACTCGACACCGATATCGTCCAAAACCCGTGATTAACGGTGTATTCAGCGGTCGCTTGTGGCTTTGCAATCATTTGTCGGAGCAATTTCACCTCGAGGGTGCTGCCAAGGCCCAGCTTGTTAATCGATGTGAATACCAATCGACATTAGCTTTGCTATCAATCGGAATGGGGGTTTTGTGGGTTTGCATTGCAATGCCTGACGACGATTTCACGCAGTGAACCGTCGTCTGAGGGCAGCCATAGTTGGCATCCAATTGTGAATTAGCCGATCAACTCGGGCAGCACTGATCCATGCACATTGGTAAGACGCCGTTGGATCCCATTGTGGTAGTAAGAAAGGCGTTCGTGATCGATGCCTAGCAGGTGCAGCAGGTTTGCGTGCAGGTCAGGCCAACTGGTGCGTTTTTCGGTAGCTTTCCAACCGATATCATCCGTGGACCCATAGGTGCGTCCACCGGGCATTTTGGCTCCTGCCATCCAGATCGAAAATCCATTTTGGTTATGGTCGCGACCTATTCCGAGTTGGTCGGACGCCGATTGCGTGAAAGGGGTGCGTCCAAATTCTGAAGTACAGATCACAAGGGTGTCATCCAGCATTCCGCGTTGACGCAAATCTTGAATCAGACCTGCTAAAGGCTTGTCTGCCCGACCCGCTTCTCGTCCATGGTTCTGCTTCATGTTTTCGTGTCCATCCCAATTGATTCTGGGGGAACCGAATGCACCCCCAGAATAGAGTTGGACGAATCGCACTCCTTTTTCCAACAGTCGGCGCGCTAGCAGGCAACTACGTCCAAAGTCCTCGGTTTCTGAATTACCAAGACCATAAAGTTGCTGTGTTGCAGCTGTTTCTTTACTCAGGTCGGTAACTTCTGGTACTGCCATTTGCATCTTTGCGGCCAAACCGTAGCTTCCGATTCTGGCAGCGAGTTCGTCGTCGGTGTTGCGAGTGCTGAAATGCCTGCGATTGAGTTCATTCAGCAAGCGGCGTGTGTCAACGTCAAGATCAGTAGAGATGCTTTTGGGTGGAAACAGGTCGTCGACAGGCTTGCCTTTGCTACGCATGATCACACCCTGGTGCCGAGCAGGCAGAAATCCGTTGCTCCAGTTGATGGATCCGCCTGCCGGGAGACCTCTTGTATCGGGGATCACGAGGTAGGACGGCAGTTCGTCTGTCTCGCTTCCCATGCCATAAGACATCCACGCACCAAAGGTTCGTTGTAGCGGTGGTTGAAAGCAGTTAGGTCGACGTGATTTTTTAGAGAGGGATTCATTCCATGTAGATGCAATGACAGTCGACGAAACAGTGTGCCGGGATCAGCTGCAGGTGAAAGCGCAAGTCCGCTGTTTTGCAGCTTAGCTTTCACGAATGCATCGATTGGATTCGGTTCGTTCTGGAAATCCTGGGGAATGGTGGGCTGCGTCAGCGGTTGCAGCGACCACCAATCTGCTCCCGCCCTTTGATCGGTGGTTATGTCAAACAGATGTAGTGTGCGACCTTGCCAGGGTGTCCCGTCTTTTATCCACGCTTTGATGCTTGCTAACTCCGCATCAGACAATATTGATTCCGGCGGCATTTCACCACTTGAGATGCGATCCCATAAGAGGCTTGCCGTGAGAGTACTATTGTTTGTGGGGGTTCCGCTATCGCCACCCGCAGCAAAGGTCTCTGCAGTTGTTAACTTCAGGCCTCCACCGGGCTCACTGCTTTGGTGGCATTGCAAGCAGTGGCGAATGAGAATGGGGGCAACGGCGTCGAACGTGCTCTCGTTGTCAGCGTGCACCGAGCGATTTGCAAACACACTTGTGACGCAGATTAGAAAAATGCTCA
>PAUV01000067.1 GCA_002712845.1 Rhodopirellula sp.
ACGGTGCACTTTGGATCACGGTGCACTTTGGATCACGGTGCACTTTGGATCACGGTGCACTTTGAAGAGGCTCGGCGGTGAATTCGCCGACCTCAGAACAAACGCGTGATCGCATCGCTGCTCGGTTGATGCCTGAAGGCTAAGTGTGAAACACAATGAGGTGAGTTTGTGAAACTGGTGTTTGCATCTGCCGCGGTAAACTTGCTCCGCGACGTGAGGTCGGGAGACAGTTCTCAGCGATAAGATCTGTCGATTAGGTGATAAATACTAACGGTGAGGGTTGTAGGGGTACGATAGACTCGAATGGTGTGGTCCGGCACCGCTGCGCAAAGATTCCGGATTTTAGCGTGGTTCTACCAACTTCACGGGACACACACATGCGTAGGATCCTAGCGAAGCCTCATCTGATCATTGTCACTGCTTTGATGACAATCGTTTTGGGTGGTTACGCCTACACCCGTATTCCAGCAGATCTGTTGCCGCAATTTGACACTCCTGCAGTGCAGATTGTCTGCTTCTATCCCGGGATGCCACCGGAGGTGATGGAAAAAGACATCATGAGTCGCCTGCAACGCTGGACCGCCCAGTCTGTTGGCATTGAGCATCAGGAAGCCAAGGCGATGCAAGGCGTCTGTGTGGTGAAGGACTTCTTCACTGAGGGCATCAGTAATGCAGAAGCGATGGCGCAAGTATCATCCTATGCGATGAGTGACATGTTCTATCTGCCACCGGGGACGATTCCACCCATGGTGATGCCGTTTGATCCGACGGCCAGTGTGCCACTCTGTCTAGTGGTCGTCAGTAACCCCGAGATGGACGAGCAGGAACTCTACGACATTGCCTACTACGAGCTGCGTAACAAATTGCAGTCGATCAGTGGAGTGATTGCTCCAGCCGTGTATGGGGGAAAACTGAGGCGAATTCTCGCCTACGTGGATGCCGAAAAACTTGAGGCATACGGGCTGACTCTGATGGATGTGCAGGAGTCATTGCGTAAACAAAATGTCTTGATTCCAGCGGGCAGTATTAAAATTGGGCAACAGGATCTTCAGATCTTTACCAATGCGATTCCGGAAAAGATTGACGAGCTCAATAGCACTCCTATTCGTGTCGTGAATGGTGTGCCCGTATTGATGAGCGATGTGGGTGAGGTCAAGAATGCTTCGCAGATCCAGTCGAACATTGTTCGCATCAATGGTTCGAGGCAGGTTTACATCCCGATTTATCGCCAGCCTGGTGCTAACACGATTGAAATTGTTGATCGTATCAACGCCCAGCTTTCGACGATTCTCGTTCGATTGAAGAATGAGCGATCAGAAGATCCCAAGATGAAGTCACTGGTGCTCAGCGTTGCCATGGATCAGTCGGTGGGTGTTCGGTCTTCGATTGCAAGTTTGCAAGTGGCAGGTGCTTTGGGAGCCTTGTTGGCTGGTCTGGTTGTGTTGGTGTTCCTGCGCAATTTTCGTCTGACTGCCATTGTGTTGGTGGCTATCCCAATCGCTATCATCGCATCTTTCTTGGTCATGTTTTTCACGGGTGACTCAATCAATGCCATGACACTTGGTGGGCTAGCATTGGCGATTGGGATTTTGGTCGACCAATCCATTGTGGTGATCGAAAATATTGTTCGCCACGCACAGATGGGCAAGAAGCCATTCGACGCTGCGGCTGATGGGACGTCGGAGGTGCTCGGACCTATTCTTGTCTCAACGCTGACTTTCGCTGTGGTATTCCTGCCCGTTATTTTTCTTTCGGGTCTGACGCGATTTCTATTCGCACCTCTGGCNATTTCCGCTGTGGTCGCCATTTTTGCCTCNTTCCTGTTNTCGATCACACTCGTTCCCGCCTACTGCGCTTATCTGTTGCCCCGTCAGGAAGTNGTTGACGANAACGAGNGCCAACAGAATNCTGGNTGGTTTGGCGATCTGTTNCGAAGAGCAATCGCGGCTCGATGGCTGGTGGTTGGCGCCTCAGTCGCTGCGTTTGTTTTTGCCGTGTTGTTGAGCATGCGACAGGGGCAGGAATTGTTCCCCGCGGTCGATAGCGGACAAATCACGATGTATGTGAGGCTGCCATCAGGAACACGGATCGAAGAAACCGAAAAAGTAATGAAGGAGATCGAAGCCACCATTATCGATCAGATTGGTGAACCTGACCCAGGCTTCGCACTTGATCCCAACAGTCAGGAGCATCCCGATTCGGCCTTGCAGTTGTTGATTTCGAACATTGGAGTCTTGATGGATTGGCCGGCCGCCTACACGCCCAATACCGGACCCATGGACGCTTTCATGTTGGTTCAGTTGAAAGATCGCGCGGAAACACGTAACGCAGACAGCTATGTCGTTGATCTGCGAAAACAGTTGGCAAAGAAGTTCCCGAATGTCGAGATTTCATTCGATACCGGCGGCATGCTGACCGCTGCCCTGAATATGGGTGAACCTGCTCCGATTCACTTTCAGGTTCAGTGCAGTGATCTGGAAAAGGCTCAGAAAATAGCAGGCATTATCCGTGACACTGCTGGTAGAGTACCGGGCGCCACTGATGTTCGGATCGCACAGCGGATCGATTACCCAGCACTGGAAGTCGAGATGAACCGTGAGCTTGCCGCCCGCATGCAAATCACGCCCAAGGATGTGATGACCAACCTCGTGGCAGCTACGAACAGTACGATTAATTTTGAACCCACTTTCTGGATCGATAAGAACAAGGGAAATCATTATTTCTTTGGTGTTCAATATCGAGAGGAAGATCTCAATAGCGAAAAAACGATTCGTGATATCCCAGTGATGGGAGGCGATCATGCGATGCGACGCCTCGGAAGTGTTGCTGAAATCAAGCACACGGAGGGGCCGGCAGTTGTGCACCATCGAAACATTTCTCGCGTCACCGATGTCTACGCAGGCGTCCTGCCCGGTTATGACGTCGGACGTGTCGTCACGGAGATTGAACGCCGGCTTGAGGCAGATGATCAGTTAGGGGTGACGCTTGGTGTTGACGACCGAGGTCCGATTGCCAATTTGAACGCAGAGGAGTTTGCCGGGACGAGTTACCGCATGATGGGTGAAGTCAAATTGATGCGTGACTCATTTTCCCAGTTGAGCATAGGGTTGGTCATTGCAACTTTGTTGGTCTACCTGGTGATGGTCGTCCAGTTCCGGAGTTTTACTGATCCCCTGATTGTTCTGCTGACCGTTCCGCTGGGGTACGTGGGTGTTGTGATGTTGCTGTTCGCAACCAACACTCATCTGTCTGTCCCGGCTTTGATGGGAATTGTGATGATGATCGGAATCGTGGTGGAGTACTCCATCGTGCTGGTGGACTTCGCGAATCAACGGATGGAAGAGGGGAAAACACCAACTGATGCAGTCATCGATGCTGCTCGTATCCGATTGCGTCCCATTTTGATGACCTCGTTGACGACGTGGCTTGCTTTGTTACCCATGGCAATTGGTGTGGGTGGCAGCGGTACGAACGCACCCCTGGCAAGAGCAATCATAGGTGGTGTTATCGGTGCTACTGTTCTTTCTCTGGTTGTTGTGCCATGTCTGTATGTCTTGATGAAAAGAAAAAATGTTGTTTCGACGGTTGAATCTTCCGCTGCAACCGCGATTTGAAATGCCCATTTGAAAAAGAATTGAGATGAGTTCCATAATTCGAAATTCGTGCGTCACTCTGGTCGGTTTGCTGTGGCTTTGTTCGCCCGCAAATGAAGTGCCTGCCCAGGAACCAGAAATAAAAACGGTGAGGCTTCCAGTTACCCTGGAGGGTGATTTGAAAACTGAACTGCGTCCTCGTATCGAAGGCTATGTCGCGATTGTGCATGGTGACATCGGGGAACGAGTGACCAAGGGTAAGGTGCTGGTTACCTTGGACGCACCTGAGTTGGAAGCAACGGTTCAGCGGAGGCAGAAAATGCTTTCCCAGGCAGAAGCCAGCCTTAGTGTCAGTAAAGGAATGATTGAGATTGCCAAGGCAAAGCTCAGTCAGGCGGAATCTGCCCGTCAAGAACAGCAAGCACTACTGAATCTGAAAGTGAGTATTCGTGACCGCTACAACGTGCTGGTAGACGGTGGTGCCGTGCAAAGAGAGATGCTTGATGAAGCAATCTTTGCTGTCAGTGCTGTCACCGCGGCCATTGGAAAAGCTGACGCAGACATTGCTGCAGCCCAAGCCGATGTTGGTGCTGCCATTAATGAGGTGGAGTTCGCGGAGTCGGGGATCCAAGTTGCCAAGGCAGAACTCAGTCATGCTGTCGCCCAAGAACAATTCCGTCAGATCAAGGCTCCATTTGATGGGATCATTACGGAACGTTCCGTTGACCCGGGGCAGCTGGTCAGCCCAGGCAATATCAACGGAAAATCATTGCTTGTGATTGAGCATGTGGACGTGTTGCGAGGAGTGTTGACCGTGCCTGCGGAGGATGCAGCCATGGTACGACAGGGCGATCTGGTGAAGCTGATTGGCTTCCCTGGTGCAGACAAAATGACGGCACCCGGAGGCGGTCCACTGAAGGTCAGTCGCGTCAGTCAAACACTCGATATGAAAACGCGAACAATGAGAGTCGAAATTGATCTTCAAAATGTATTTGATGAAAAGACCGGCCGCTATCGATTTTTGAGCGGACAGTACGGGGCAGCAAGCGTCACCACACGATAAGAAATTGATTATCGAATAAGTCGTCGCATACGGCATTACACGGAAGTGCAAGGAGGCAACGGTGCCTGAAAAATATCGAGCGAAGCGTGGTAGCCCTTGGCATCGCCGGCAACTGCTCATGCTATGCATGTTGCCAACCGTTGGATGTGCAGTCACATCANANTCAGCGGATAAGGAATCATGGTTCTCAAAGTTAGTTCCGCGAATTAACGCGGCGAAGACGGAATCCGATCTTGCGAATGCCCNGTTGGCAGTATGGAAAGATCGTTCTAAGAGTGATCTNTTGGCTCTCAATGCGGCTGCGCAANCGCAACTGAAGCAAGTCAATNCGGAGGTCATGCNGGACATCGTGCCGATGNCAACNCTNCAGAATGATGCAGCTTCGCAGGATGATGCTGGGTCACCGAGCGATGTNATGGAANTGTTGCCTGAGGTTGATTCGTCAATGCGTGCGACCNTCAGTGACAGGACGATCGGAAACAGCGACATCGAAAACATGGCTCGCGGGAAAAATGCGAACCAGGTATCAATCGTGCCTCCCGTCATCGAAACAGCTGATGGCACAGAAGTCATTGGCATGATCGAGACAGTTCAGAGAATTGACTTGGCATCTGCGTTGGGGATGGCTGGAGGGAATGCGTGGACGATCCAGTTGGCACGGCAGAAAACGGTTGAAGCTCACGCCAACCTGCAGCAGGCCGAAGCGTTGTGGTTGCCGACGCTTCAATTCGGAGTGGCATGGAACAATCACAGTGGCCGCATTCAAGCGACTGATGGTAATGTCATTGAAGCCTCGCGAGATTCCCTGTTTGTCGGCGGCGGCGCGACGCTAGGGACCGCTCCGGTTGCTGGTGGCAGTGGTGGGCCACTTCGTTTGATTGCAGATTTAGCCCTAGTCGATGCTTACTTCGATCCTAAAATTGCTACACGTCAGTGGTCAGCTAGCCGAGCGGGAGTGTCGGTTGCCAAAAACGATGCATTGCTGGATGCCGGTTTGGCTTATGTTGATCTAGTGCAAGCGGCAGGCCAAATCGCGGACACTGAGGCTGCCATTGCTGCGCTGCAGCAGTTGTTGAATCTGACGGAAACATTCGCCGCAGCGGGGGCAGGTGCTCAGGCAGACGTCGATCGAGCCGCGACTGCCAAGGCCCGCATGGAGCAAAAGTTGCACAATGCACAGCGTCTGTTCCGCACACGCTCTGCAGCACTCGCTCGTCGGTTGCGGCTTGATCCGCGGTTTGAATTGCATCCTGCCGATCAAGTGGTCCTTCCGCTTGAGTTGTTGGCTGATTCCAGTGATCAGGAGGTGCTCATACAGACAGCGTTTTCGCAACGTCCGGAGGTCAGCGAATTGGGGTATGAAATCGCCGGCCTTTGCCTCGAAGTCAAAAAACAGCAAGTCGCACCGTGGATTCCTCTCGTTGCAGTTACGAGTAGTGGTGGGAGTTTCGGCGGAGGTAATGGATCCGAAATCAATAATCAAGCTGGAAGAGCCGATGTCGATGTGCAGGCGCTGTGGCAAATCGACAGCCTTGGGATGGGCGTTGTTGCCAAACGCAAGCGTGCTAGCAGTCGTTTGAGTCAGAGTCGGACGGAGTTGGCGGATCTTCGAGATGAAATAACGGCAGAGGTTATATCTCAGCAGGAGAATGTGCTTAACTATCGCATGCAGATTGATTCGGCCGATGAATCGTTGGCAATGGCTGAGTCAAGTTACGATCGGAATCTTCTTCGTGTTCGTGCTGACGAGGGGCTGCCAATTGAGTTGTTGCAGGCCATTCAGGCACGCGCGTCCTGTCTTGAAGATCGAACGACTGCTGTCGCAGGTTACAATCGCTCGCAGTTGCATTTGCTCTATGCGACCGGACAGATCGGGCGCTGAACAACCGCTTGGACTCACCGGTTCGGGTCAGGACTTCAGGATCTCTGTCAGGTCGTTGGTGCTGTCAGAAAAAGAATCGGTCTCCGTGCCCACGCAGTGCAGCATGGTCAACAGCAGATTTGACATTGGGATCTTCTCATCGAATCGTCGATACTGTCCATGGTCCAGTCCAAGCTCTCCACCACCGGCTAGCACAAGCGGGTAATTCCGGTTGTTGTGGGTTGTGCTGTTGCTGCTGCCGTAAAGCACAACTGAATTGTCCAGCAGCGAAGTTTCGTCTTCCTTCGATTCGGACATGCGGTCAAGAAAATAAGAGAATTGCTCAGCCATGAAACGGTCCCAACGGCTAAGCGCTTCGGCACCGTCGGGTTTATTCCAATCGTGGGCCAGCGTGTGGAGCGAAGCCTTGAATCCTTCCAGTTGTGGGAACTTGGCAGCTTTCGATGAGCAGTCTGCCATGTTTGTGATTTGGTACGTTGCCACTCGGGTTGAGTCTGTCCGGAATGCCAGATAGATAAGGTCGTACATGGTACGAATGAAATTCTTAGGAGCCTCGTCGTCAGCTTCCAAGTGTAGCATTTCGCGATCTTGATCGTTCAGTTCAGGTCGAGGTACTTCGAGCCATTGCTGGGATCGCTGAACGTCTTTTTCAATCTTCTCGACTGATGCAAGGTATTCATCAAGCTTGTTTCGGTCTTGATTGCCCAAGCGTCGTCGCAGTGATTTGGAATCTTCCAGAACACGATCCAGCATGCCTGCTGCGCTACGCAGTCGGCGTTGTTTGCGTAGCACGTCCGCGTCGCCTGCACCAAAGAAACGATCGAATATTTGCTGCGGTTGATTCAGTGCTGGGAGCGGGCGGCCTTTGTGATCATACGACATCGTGCTTGAACGAGTTGGCTCCCCCACCCCGCCATCGGTCGAGAGCACCAATGAAGAGAATCGGGTTTGTTCTGCCGCAGTTGCTGCAGCGACCTGATCAACGGAAACAGTGTTCTGCAGCATTTTGTTGTTGAGGAAGGCACCTGTCAGGAAAGTGTCTCCCGTATCATGCGCACCCATTCTGCGGCCATTCGGATGTGATAGCCCACCCAGGATGCTAAGGCTATCACGATGCTTTGCCAAAGGTTGCAGTGTCTCGGTGAACTTGTAGTCTTTACCTTCTCCTTGCGGAAACCATCGCCACTTCGCTTGATCGCTATCTTCCTTGGGAAGGCTGACACCAAAACCGAAGTAGAGTGCACATAATCGTTTCGCCTTGGATTTTGCCGTGTCAGCAGCGTGCGTCGAACCGCTCATGCACTCAAGCCATGGCAGTCCCAGCGAGACGCCGGTTCCTCGAAGAAATGTGCGTCGATTCAGATGCCAAGATTTAGATGCCATGATTAATTCTCTCCCTCAAGCGTCTGATGAAAATGCCATTGGTGACATTGTTATTTTGTGCGAAAGGTTGGGCTGAGGACCAGTTGGGCGATTAAGTTGCGAAGTCGATAGTTGTCAGTCCTGAACGATGATGACAAATCCTGCACTGCGTTTTGATCTGTCAGTTGGATGGGCCGTCCAAGGGCGTAGGTCAGCAGATGAATCACGAATGAGCGTGAGAAATCATCGCTACGTTCCTCCAGTAGATGACGTTTCAGGCTCTTCACGTCCCTTAATTCTATTCCATCGGGCAAGCTATTCGTTGTTGTTGAGAGCTTTTCGTTTTCGCTTGCCAGCGTCTTGTCAGGTTCACGGTGCAATCCCAAGGCATCGAAGTTTTCCAGTGCAATGCCCCATGGGTCAAGGCTTTCGTGACAATTGTTACAGGCAGCTTTTTTTCGGTGAATCGCAAGTTGTTCGAGAATCGAGCGTTCCCTGAACTTTGGGTCCCCGTCTTCCAAGGTCGGCACGTCTGGTGGCGGAGGTGCGGGTGGGTCATTGAGCAGACGNTCTCGAATCCAAACAGCTCGGCGAATCGGATGGGANTCCGATCCGGTNGANTTCGCCANCAGAATACTNCCCTGTGTCAGTAGTCCACCGCGATGATGTTCNGGCAGATGTTTGACCGGTCGCATGCNGGAACCAATCACGCCCGGTATCCCGTAATGACGTGCCAAACGTTCGTTCAACATCACGAAATCAGCATCGATGAATTGCAAGACACTCTCGTTCTCCTGCAGGATTCTGCCAAACAATGCGCGTGTTTGCCCACGGAATGCTCGCTTGAGTGACTCGTCAAAGTCAGGATACCGTTGGGCATCCACGGCGATGCTTCCCATTCTGTCCAATTGAAGCCATTGATCCGTGAATTGATTGGTGAATCTTGAGGCACGTTGATCAGACAGCATCCGTTCAACCTCTGATGAAAGTACATCATCCTTCAGTAGTCTGCCGTTGGCTGCCAATTCCAACAGTCGAGTGTCTGGCATCGTGCTCCAAAGAAAATAAGAGAGCCGTGATGCTAGTTCCCAGCCATCGACGGGTCTTTTGGTATCGCTGGCAGGTTCGACGAGATACAGGAATTCAGGTTGGATTAGTACTAATGCCAGAGTTTCTCGCAACGCTTCCACTTGCGTTGGAAAGTCAGGGCGAATGAAATCGTAGTGATCGGCGAAACGCTGGATTTCGTTATTGCTGACTGGGCGGCGGAAAGCTCTTGTCATAAACCTCGACAGGATTTCGCGTACATATGCCGCGTCGTCGACATTTTGCAATGGCGATTCAAAAAGGATCTTTCGATGGCTTGCAGGTGGCCATTGCTCAAACACCGGACCGTCAAACTGAACAGATTGAATTAGCAGTTTGGGCAAATGGGGTTCATCAGGATAGAACTTCTTTTTCTGCTCATCCTTTTGTTCCTTGGGCAATTCGCTGCCATCGTCATAGACATTGCGGACGCGTACAACCAATCCTGGATACTTACCTTGTCCACGGACTGGTAATGGAAAGTCTTCCAGCTGCCCGCGGAATTCGAATACTTGCTCGTCCGCTTGTGACACCTCAACCGGTTCAAATTCTCGGACCAATATTTGGGTGTCAGGGCAGTATCCGACAGAGACTTCGAGTAGCGGAAGACCTCCATCGGGGATTAGTTCTGCCGTGATCTTCACCGTCACAACAAATTCGCCTTGTTCAGGATACTCTTTCATCTTGGCAAGGAATTCCTGCTGACGTCCGAGTCGATTCGATTTCAAAGCTGTGCTGATCCATTTGTCGTTTCGGCTTTCTGAAAATTCGTGTCGAAAGACTTTCGGTGCTTCACCTGATTTCAGTATGCGGTCCATCGCCCGCCGCGATGTTCCGAGATAGCATTCAAGTTGGAACGCTGACATGCGAAGTGATTGGCCATCATTGTTGAAACCATCAGATGAAACAGCGTCAGGAGGTAGGTCCTGTGCATAGTCCATTTCCACCCCCAACAAATCAGTCATCGTGTTTTGGTATTCCTGGCGATTCATTTTTCGCAGGATCACGCGTCCGTCGGTTTGTTGTCGCGACTCAATTGCTTGCTGAATGTTACTTGAGACCCATTGTGTCAATTTGCGTGTCTCGTCTGCTGTCATGACAGAGGCATCTTCGGGCGGCATCTCACCTGCCGAGACGACGTTCAGGACCTCATGCCAGACCTCGACTGCTTTACGATCAGTAGTCATGTCCTGCGATAAACCTTCCAAACGCACCCCCCCCTTTGAATCCTTCTGTCCGTGGCAATCAAAGCAGTGCTTTTTCAATACTGGCAGGACATCGCGTTTGAAGTCTGACTTAGGATCCGAGGCAGTAGATGACGTTGCTTCTGCAGCGTGTGCGAAAGGAAAGCCTGCGGTTGTCATGCATGCTATCGCAATGCATTGCAAGATTGTTTCGAACCGGAGGTAGGAAAAAAACAAAGCAGTTTTTCGGCGTGGTAGGGACGGCTGTGGCGGATTCGAATCATTCGAATGAAATGCAGCCATGGGGCAGGGCTCTGCAGTATACAGCACGCAGGCAGTTGGCCACATATGAAAGCCGCGGGTTGCATACTGAGTTTGTTGGGCGTCTCAGCAATGTGGTGCATCATTTCAGCGGTGCATCATTTCAGCGTTCCTGAATTGCACACCAAACAGCTCACACGGCAAGTCGGAGCTGGTTTGGGCTGCGGTTACCTCTGGGGTCTGTCATTAGCTGATCGATGGCGTCTGTGCCTGTTACTTCGCCGGAGCCGACTGGATGCAGTACAGGTGCTTTTCACCACGAATGAACACGTTGCCCTGTTCAGGTACAGGTGATCCGATCACCGGTTCATCCAGTTCGTTTTCTGAGATCAATTGGAATTTGTCATCTTTGACGCTCGCAATGAACAACGCCCCGTCTTCGCGCGGTGCATACAGGATGCCATTGGCGATCATTGGTGAGGCGTAGTAGGAACTGCGCCCTTTGGGAAGTGTGTCACTCCAGACCGTTTTTCCGGTAGCTGGGTCGATGCACTCCACTTCGCCACGGTCGCGAACCATGTAGACCCGACCTTGGTAGGCAACGGGACTTGGCACAAACGTTGAAATGTCGTCTCGTTGCCAGAGATGATTACTTTCTGTCACGTCACCGCTGCCGTCGAGTCGAACGCCAAACATCAGTGGTAATTTACGATCGTTTCTACCAAAGGCAATTACCGCTACATCATCAACGATGACAGGCATCGCGATTGCTGGCCACAGCTTTTTGGAGTCTGGATTGAAGCCGCCGCAGGACCAAAGAGTAGTTCCATCGGTAGCATCATGAATGGTCACATGCTCGGCACCCCAAACCAGCAATGCCTGTTTGCCATCATGCTGAATTACCAAGGGTGACGTATAGCCATGATCGCACTCCACGGGGGTCTCGTAGTTGCGAGCAACTTTCCATGCAAGTTCACCGGTCTTTTTGTCAAAGCCAGCCAGCCACGATTCACCGTTGTGCATTCGAGCCAGGACCGCGTGTTCATCGGTTAAAACGGGCGAGGTTCCGTGGTCCCAGAACAAGGTGTCTTTGCCAAACCGTTCAACAATGTTGGTTTGCCAACGGATCTTACCATCGGCTTCCACTGCTGCGAATGTTCCGCTTTTGAAGTAGACATAGATAGCGTCACCGTCACTGACTGGCGATGCATTGCTTCCCGAACCGTTTCGGTGTTTGCCTTTGACCTCAGAGCCAAAGGAGGTCGTCCACTTGATCTTGCCATCCCAGTCAATTGCCAGCAGGGAATCATTTCCATCTTTTGGAGCAGTCAGGTAGATGGTTTCGTCTACCACGATTGGTGTTGAGCATCCCTTGCCGGGCAAGGGTGTTTTCCACCTGATGGTCTGGTCACTAATTTCGCCGGGGTAGTCGCCTTCGGTGATGCTGCCAGAATCATCCGCTCCACGCCAACTGGGCCAGTCTGCATGGCTGGCCGATGTGAATTGGGTAGATGCAAGGCCAAGTAGTATCAGGCAGGTGAGGCTTTTGAATGGGGGCATGGCAATGGCTGTGACGGCTGTGGGATAATGTAAAGAGAGCTGTTGCTGTGGAAGGGCGTTAGGACACTGCCTCAACGCAAACGATGGATCCGCAATCTCAGACTGCGTTAAAGATCGAGTTTTCCAGAACTCCAGTGCTGTCAGCAAAGGAATCTGTCTGAATGCCCATCGAGCGAAGGATACTAAGATACAAGTTGGACATGCGGGTTTCACCTTGTCGCCAGTATTGACCGTGTTTCAGGCCCATGTTGGATCCCCCCGCAACCAAGGTGGGCAAGTTTTTTGACCAGTGCGTGGTGCTTGCACCACTACCGTAAAGCACCACCGTATTGTCTAGCAGCGTGCCATCGAGATCTTTGTACTGTTGCAGACGACGCAAAAATTCAGCGATTTGCTCACTAAGGAACAGATCGTATTTTGCAAAATCCATTTGTCCGGCTTTATCACCGGCATGAGAGAGCTGGTGATGGGTCTTGCTCAACCCGAGCTTTAGTGGGAACGTGTCACTGATGCCCATTCCGTCTTCACGATTCAGCATGAAGGCAACACTGCGAGTGATGTCAGCGTCGAATGCAAGTGCGATCAAGTCGAACATGTTTCGGTAATACTCGCGAGGGTCATCTTCTTTCTTGACGTCAAGATTCAGATGGGAGTGATCCTGAGTCTTTACAGGGACATCGATCCACTTTTCAGACGCGATCAGACGCGATTCGATTTCATTCAGTGAGGCAAGATACTGGTCCATCTTTCGACGGTCCGCAGTTCCGAGTTGCTGATTGAATTTTTTTGAACTCTCAAGCACAGCGTCGACGAGTTTGATTTTCGCCCGCAATTTTTCGCGTTGTGCATGCATTGAATTCTGATCAACTCGGAATAATCGATCAAAAACCCGACGCGGATTGTTCTCTGCTGGAATGGGGCGTCCTTGCAGGTCGTAGGAAATTGTGCCTGTGCGCGACAAGAACCCTACGCCTGCGTCAATCGACAATACCAGCGAGGGTTGGCGGCAATGTTGTTTAGTGTGCTGCGCAATGACTTGATCAAGTCCGACGGTGTTGTAGGTCTCTCGGGTTGAGTCATGCAGTGGTGCGCCTGTTAGCCACATGTCCGAGCAAGTGTGGGGATCGGCCTTGACCCCATTTTCATGGTAAAGGCCACCCACAAAACTGAGATGTTTACGAAACGCCTCGAGAGGGAGTGTTGACTCACCGAAAATAAATTCGCCAGACTTTTCTTTTGTCGGAAACCAACTCCACTGATCTATCCCGTGTTCCGTCTTGGGCAATGACATACCGTTGGCAGTGTAGGTGGCGCAGAAGCGTTTTGGCGATTCGTCGGTGATGTCGCTGCCCATTGCTTCGAGAGGGGGCAGGGCCAGTGCAGCGCCGGCAATTCCCTGCAGCACGGAACGTCGTTTGAGTTTGGCTGAGTGGAGCATTGCGTTGATGTCAGGGATTGGTGAGCTGCGGCGTTAGTAAGGCAATCGTCACTTCTTGAGAAACAGATCACTCGTGACGACAAACTGTATGATATCCAGCATTCGGTAGTCCTTCGCGGCCAATTCTAAACACTGCTGCTTCAGGACGCGATCCTCATTGTAGGTCAAGCTACGGCCTATGGCATAGATTGATAGGTGCCGGGCAAGACTGTAGGCAACGCTATCCATTCGGTTTTTGAGAAGGTGGTTGCGTAAATCGTTCAAGTTGTGAACGGTGTGTCCATCGGGCAGTTCTGACGTGGCGGGCAGTTCTGACGTGGCATCGACACTATCATTCAAAAACAGACCTCCTGCATCGTATTGCTCAAATGCGAGTCCCCAAGGGTCGATTCCTTCGTGGCATTTCACGCAGCCTTTGACGTTGCGATGTTGCTCTAGGCGTTCCCTTAGACTGAGTCCACTTACGTCTTTCAATTCTGGAACATTGGGTGGTGGATCAGCTGGCGGTTCGGCAATGATCTTTCTCGCAAACCATGCACCGCGTTTGACAGGATTGGCTTCTTTGCCATCGGATAATCCGGCCAGGACTGCAGCCTGAGATAGGATGCCGCCCAAGTGCTGTTGCTGATGTGTAATCGGCAGAAATTCGAATCCGCTCTCTGATTGTTCACCAAGTCCGTAGTAAGTCGCGGTGATCTCATTGGCAATCACAAAGTCGGAACGTATGAGGTTGCTAGCCGGAAGATTTTCCTGAAATAGGTGTTCAAGAAATCTCGCAGGTTCCTGACGGATCTGCCGCTTTACTGTTGCTGTGAGTCGCGGATATTGCTTGCGATTGGTTTCCACCACATCAAACTTGTCGATGCTTAGCCACTGCCCTGCAAACTGATTTGCAAAATTTGCGAAACGCTCATCCCGTACCATCCGAACGACTTCGTCATTGAGGTTGCGTTGGAGACTTCCTGATTGGGCTGAGTGCATGAGGTGTTCATCAGGCGGGCCATTCCAAAGAAAAAAGGAAAGCTTTGACGCGAGTTCAAGTGCATCCAAGGTTTCTGGTTGTGGCCCGTCACTCTGTTCAACGATGAATAAGAATGCTGGGGAGGTTAAAATGACGACCAGTGTTTCCCTGATGCTGTGTTGGAAGTCGTGGTGTAATTCATAAAACGTCTTCCACGTTTTTGTCAGTCGTTGCAGCTCATCATTCGTTACCGGTCTTCGGAAAGCGCGGCTGGCAAATGTCTTAATGATCTCAGTTGCGTAGACATTGGGGTTTGCCCGACTTTCACTTGGAATGAAAATTCTTTGATGTGATGCGGGTGGCCAAGACTTGTATAGCGGACCTTCAAATTCAACAGATTCTAAAAGAAGTCGCGGCATGTCCCGTCCATCGGTGTACTCGNTCCGNACGGTGATTTCACGTACACCCGCNANATAATTATCATTGCCTTTTTCAACAAATGGTCTCGGATANTTATTGATCGAGCCCTCGAATACGTAGCTCTGCAAATCGGTGTTGGCAACAGGCTGAGGCTNAGCTACCNGAAGGCAAGTGTGNCCGCAGTCCCTCCNTAGCCCCATGTAAACGCCAATNTTTGGATTCCGGNCCTCAAATTTGATGAACTCCTGCGCCAAGCGGTTTTCTTNGGCCNGTCGGGTCAGNACAATTCGATCTANTTGNTCAGTTTCATTCCCNGCGTTGACTTTGANCTGGTGGTCTCCNGCTGGAATCCGAACTGCCAAGAATGCAGANTCACCCTTTTTAAGTTTTGAGCTGAACACTCGATCGTCCAGCGTTAACTCAAGTTTTTGAGGGCCTCTGAGTGGTGGTGGTTTCGTGAATCGTCGACCTGGTTCCATCAACGCCTGCAATTCGGCAGGTTCCAATGCACGTCGATAGAGCCGTACTTCGTCGATTTGCCCNTTGAATAGCTGAGCATCTTGAATGCGTCCCAAGTGTAGGTCGACCGAGGGGTTGTCAAGATTGGTCGCCGCGATGGTACCTGATGCCACCAGATAGCCATTCACGTAAAGGTGGGTTTGATTTTCTCCACGTCGCACCACGGCTGCGACGTGTTGCCATTGATTGACTCGAATGACGCCGGGGCGTGAAGCCACGGTTCCGTTGCTTTTGTTGTCAGGAGAAACTGTTTCGATACGCAGCACGCCTTGTTTGTTGGGCATGTCGAAGTACCATCCGTGGGTCAAACTATACCGACCCAGGCAGACGATCCCGCCCTGTCTCAGTTGGGTGGGCCTGATCCATGCGGAGACCGTGAAGTTCCCTTTACCGACATTCATCGAATCATCTCGCGTTACAACGACTGAATCATCCGAGCCGTTCAGGTTGATCGCTTGACTGTGTTTCCCGATCGGCGATTCCGCCGTTTTGGCGTTGCCGGTCAATTTGCCAATGAGATTGCCTGCTGTAGATGTCCCCGGGGAATCACCGTCGAATGACCAGCGTCCAATCAGACCGTCGGAAAGTCTGGTGTCATCAGGTTCCNTATCAATNTTTTCCCCATGCGGCTTTGGGTGNACATCAATTTGATAGATACCTGACTCATCAATTTTCAGAATCGAATCGTGTTTGCTGGGGGTGTATTCGATTTGGCTTAGATGCTCCGAGTCGTCTCTTGGCGGGGCGGCTGGTTGATACCCGCGACCGGTGAGTAACAGGCCGTCCTTGTATTTTGCCGCTTTGATGCGGATTCTAAATCTGCCATGTTCAGGCAGTTCGCGTAACGCGATTTTGAAGTTTGCTTTGGGACCATATGTGCTCGATTCGCGAAAAATCTCACTGGTTGGAATTGCTGGTCTTAACAGCAGCCCGTTTTTGACACTGCGATAGGGATTGCCTTTGGGGTAGCCACCGTCGCCTCTCATGCATGCGAACACCGCATGATAGATGCTGTCGTAATCCCGCCAACCTCGCACGGTGCCATTGCCTTGGTAACCCTCGTTAAACCGATATTTCGTTTGCATGCGAAATGGGGTGAATGGAAATGGTTTGTCAGCATCCAGTTCGGTGATTTTGAAATCCTGATTTGGCAACAAGCGACTGTTGGCTCCCAAGATCAAGGGTTCACCAAAGGGTTCTGGATTAATCGACTTGCCGAGGTCCATACGGAAGTTCTGGATCGACGGTTGTGATGATTCATCTACCAAACAGGCGTCGACAGCTTTTTCCGCGATGTTGAACCATGCTTCCACCTGTAACGGTGAGGTCAGCAGGGTTTCCGCGTCATTGGTGAAGCCATCTTGAGATACTCCGTCGGTAGGTAAGGTCGCAGCAAAATCTTCTTCCAGGCCAAGAAGTTCATGTAACGCATTTTTGTACTGTTGGACTGTTAGGCGTCGGACAGAACCATTGACAGGTCGTGTTCTTGTACGANCTTCGTGCAACGCATTGNGGATCCAACGGATCATGGCTTTGCGTTGTTTAGCGGTGGGCTGTGTTTCCTCTTCGGGCGGCATTTCGGAAATCTCAATCTGTTCTGAGATCTCCTCCCAAAGTTTTAAAGATGCTTCGGGAAGTTCGCCACCAAGTTGGTCCACCCGGATTCCAGATTCACGTTTCAACTCGTTGTGACAGCGATAGCAGTGACGTTTGAGAAAGGGTAATGCAACTTTTGCGAAGGACTGTCCAGTCGTTGCATTGTCAGGTTGCGTGGTGGGTGACTGCTGAGCCGAAAGCCGATTTACCGCTGAAAACAGAACTAAGCATGCAGTGCTGATGGTCCATACGCATCGTCTGGCAACGCGGGGGAGTGATCCGTGCATTTTGCTTTGATCTGTCAGGAAAGGTCTTGGTAGGACTTGTGCTTCGAGGAATTGACTTGATTCCGTTGGCACAGGCGGGCCTGTATTGTAACTCAAGAGATATTGAATTTGCGTTGGTAAATTATCCATGCAACGGGCTTTTCGGCAGTTCGCAGAGAGGTGCATTTTATGACGATTTACACATTGCCACGCTCGGTTGTACGCCTTGCCCCGGCGGGTCGTGGGAAAGGTAAACTGACGCGTGTTCGTGATGATTCGCTGTCAGTTACGCAGAAATTTCTGTTCTGTTTTTTGGCTCTGTTGGGATGATTTCGATGATGTCAGTTTCCAGAAGAAATATGCTTGCCTGTCTTGGTGCCAGTTTCCTTGCCGGTGGTAAGCGACTTGAGGCGGTGGTCCCCCAACATGATTCGGCGGGTAGTCGAGCGGTTGATGGCGATGATCGTGAGCGTGTTGATTGGTCTGAAAGATTGACCATCACTGTCGGGCAGAAAAAAGGAGATGTTGTCGGTCAAGATGACAAGGCTATCCAAGCCGCTGTGGATTATGTCGCGCGACTGGGAAGTGGCACCGTGAAAATCGGTCCGGGAGTTTATCGGCTTCGAAATTCAATCCATCTGCCTTCGGGAATCCATCTGGAAGGATGTGGAGCGGAAACTGTTCTGACAAAAATTCCATCGCGAAAGGTAGCGTTGGCTGCAGATTCTGATTGGTACGATCAGGAAATCACTTTGGCAGGGGCGGCTGACTTTCGAATTGGGGATGGAGTAACTCTCGTCGGAAAAAATCCGCACCACAGTGGTGTCCAAGTCATCAAGCGAACACTTGTCGCTCGTGCTGGCAACCGATTCAAATTGAACGAGGGACTGCGAAAGAACTTGTGGATGAGCGAAGCACCAACATGTACGTCACTGTTTCAGCTTTTGACCAGCGAAAATTGTTCTGATGTTCTTATCGAGAATCTTTGCCTTGATGGGAATCTTGCGAATAACGCCAACCTGAATGGCAATTATGGAGGGAACATCTTTCTGCAGGATTGCAAACGATTCCAAATTCGTAATGTCGAATCACGCAATTACAACGGTGATGGTATCAGCTTCCAGATTTGCCATGATGTTCATGTTGAAAAGTGTCATGTCCACGGCAACCAAGGAAATGGTTTGCATCCTGGTTCAGGTTCGCAGAGACCGATCATGCGGGGGAACCTGCTTGAAAATAACAACATCGGTTTGTTCTGGTGCTGGGGTGTCAAACACGGACTCGCAGAACAGAATCAGATGCATGGGAACCGGTCGCAGGGGATGTCGATCGGCCACAACGACACTGACAACGTGATGCGAGACAATGATATCACTCGAAGCGGAAAGGTTGGCGTGCTGTTTCGCGATGATTCGCGTGGGCAGGATTTTTGGGCCAATCGCAACGTGTTGTTGAACAACCGAATCATCGATAGCGGCGAAGAGAGTGGTATTGCGATCGATATTCTGGGTAACACCAAGGATACGCTGGTGGCTAAAAACACCATTCGTGAGACACGGGCCTCCGCGAAGCGACGGGGAATTCGAATTGGCGCATCAGTGGAACGTTTGAAATTGCGTGAGAATGTCATTGAGGGTTTTGATGTGCCGATTGCGGATAACCGAAATTCGTGATTTTGGGCACTGGGGCATTACGGACACTGGGGCATTACGGACACTGGGGCATTACGGACACTGGGGCATTACGGACACTGGGG
>PAUV01000068.1 GCA_002712845.1 Rhodopirellula sp.
TTCCCATTTTAGAGAACGGGAAGCTGGTGGGTCAGGTTAGTCGCCGCGACGTTCTGGAGTCAGCAGCCGCACTGTTGCGTCCCTCAGCAACGCGGTACAAATCCGAAACGTTGTACCTGAGTCCCCTTCAGAAATCAGTTCCAGATTCTTTGCGATAAGAACAGACTGTCGGGAAGAATGTCCTGATCGGCTCGCATGCGCGGTCCAAAATCACTTCTGGTTGGCTTGCTTTTTGGGCTTGTTGCGTCTTACACGACCGGGATCGTCATCGGGTCCGACTGCATATTGTTTGCGAAGGCGTTGCAATTCAGATTTCATGTGTTGCTGGACTTCAGCGTACTCCGGATCATTAAATACACTTCGCAGTTCGTTCGGGTCTTCTGTCAAATCGAATAATTCCCAGTCGTCAATTTTCTTTCCCTCCAAGGCATAGAAGTGAATTAACTTGTGCTGGCCATTCGTGACTCCGTAGTGGCGTGCCACATTATGTCCGCCAGGATTCTCGTAGTACTGGTAGTAAAACGCGGTTCGCCAATCATCCGGAGTTTTTCCTTCGAGTATTGGGACGAGGCTTTTTCCCTGCATGTCTGAGGGGATGTCAACTCCTGCAACATCAAGAAAGGTTTCCGGGAAGTCGAGGTTGGAAACAATGTCATCGTTGATGGTGCCCGGCTTCACATGCCCGGGCCATCGGACTAGCAATGGAGTTTTTAAAGATTCCTCGTACATCCATCGTTTGTCAAACCAACCATGCTCACCGAGGTACCAGCCTTGATCTGATGAGTAAATGACAATGGTATTATCAGTTAAACCGGCAGTGTCCAGATAGTCGAGCACCTGACCGACACCATCATCAACACTCTTGACGCATCGGAGGTAGTCTTTCGCATAACGTTGGTACTTCCACTGCAGAATTTCTTTCTCCGACATTGTGGCACGTGCTTTTTCGAAAGCTTCATTCTTCGGGCTATAGGCAGCATCCCAGACTTTGATCTGTTCCGGGGTCATGGTGCCGTGACCCTGTAACTTGAGATCTCTTGGATTCAAGTGTTGTCGCATGGTCATGGTTTGCCGACCGGCTGCTTGGGTGCGGCCAGAGTAGTCGTCGTACATCGTTGCCGGTTCAGGCAATGTCACATCATCCAGCCAATTCAGATACTTTGGCGACGGCATCCAGTTTCGGTGAGGCGCTTTGTGCTGGTACATCACCATGAAGGGCTTATCTGGATCACGCTTCTCTGTCATCCAGTTCAGTAATTTGTCTGTGATGATTTCAGTCGTATAGCCAACGTGTTTCTGAGTGACTGGTTGACCATTTTCATCAGCAGTGATCATGGGTGGGTTGTAATAGGGACCTTGCCCCTTGAGCACATCGTAGTAGTCGTAACCTTGTGGTGTTGAAGCCAGGTGCCATTTTCCGACCACGGCGGTTTGGTAACCGTGGGCCTGCAAAAGTTTAGGAAACGTCTGTTGATCTCCATTGAATCGATTGCCATTGCGGATGAAGCCGTTGAGGTGGCTGTACTTGCCCGTTTGAATGACAGCGCGACTGGGGCCGCAAATTGAGTTGGTCACATAGCAACGATCAAAACGCATGCCTTCATTGGCAATGCGATCCAAATTGGGAGTTGTGATGCGAGAAGGATCGTAGGCGCTGAGTGCCTGTTCGCAGTGGTCATCTGTGAAAATGAAGACAATGTTTGGAGGCGGATCAGCGGCATGGGACCATGAAGTGATAGACAGCAAGATGATCAGTGCTGCCGGATTGAAACTCAGTCGCTGCATCGGCTGGGAACCTGTGAATGAGGCTTGGGCGGGAAGGTTGAATGCCGGGCTGTCTGCCCGCCTCTCCATGATAGCGGGTAAATCTGGCGATGATCGAACGGAACGTAGCATATTTTCCGCCTCAAGAAGCTACGGTTTTGGATTCCATCGCCTCGTCCAGTGGCATTTGACATACGTTGAACTACATTATGAAAGACGTCCTTCCCGCCTTGAATCCTCTTGTTCGTGACTTTTGCACTCATGCGATACCTGCTAACCACCGTTTTTCTGGCGTTTGCTTGTACCTCTACCTTGATCGCGGAGAATAACGCGAAGGGGCCAGCCTTCACCGAGCCACCCAAAGGTGATAAGGACTTTGCCTTGATGGGTGAGTTCCTTGGTGAGATCACGCCCGTCGACGGAGAGAAAGAAACGCTCGGCTTGCAGTTGCGGTCTCTCGGAGATGGATCGTTTGATGCACAATCTTTCCTGGGAGGCTTGCCCGGACAGGACAAGCACAAGCCAGAAGCGTTCCGCATGATCGGCCAACGGTCAGATGACTTCGTGGTTCTTTCAGGTGGGCCGTGGGTCATGATTGTTGAGAAGGATCATTGTCTGCTGGTCGATCGAAAAGGCAACAAGATTGGCAAGTTGAATCGCTTGCAACGGTCGAGCCCAAGCATGGGAGCCCTTCCTCCAGAAGATGCCATCGTCTTGTTTGATGGAAAAAATGTTGATCAGTTTTCAAATGCTCAAATGACCAAAGATGGACTTTTGATGCAGGGGGCCGACCTGAAACCAATGTTCCAGGACTTTAACTTGCATGTTGAATTCCGGATCCCCTACATGCCTAAGGCGGAGGGACAGAGTCGCGGCAATAGCGGACTCTATTTGCAAAGTCGTTACGAGTGCCAAGTGCTCGATTCGTTTGGCTTAGATCGACTACAGAACGGTCTGGGGTCACTTTACCGGTTTAAAAAACCTGATGTGAACATGGCCTTACCACCTCTCAGTTGGCAAACCTACGATGTGCAATTCACCGCACCACGATGGGCTGCTGATGGGTCGAAAGTTCGCAACGCACGAATCACATCGTGGATCAACGGAGTCAAAGTGCAGGACAATGTCGAGTTGCCCAATAAAACGGGTGCCGGGCAGCAAGAAGAGCCAATCCTGCTGCCGACAAAATTTCAAGATCACGGTGACCCAGTAAGATTCCGAAATGTCTGGTTAGTCGACCGTGGTTTGGCTACAGGCAATTTTCCTGTCTATCCCACGAAAGAAGAATTGGAAGCTGCGAAGAACGCCAAGATAGCTGCCGCGAAGAAGGAAGCTGCGAAGAAGGCAGCCGCAGACAAGAAGGCAGCGTCAGAAAAGGCAGCGGCAGACAAGAAGGCAGACGCAGAAAAGGCAGACGCAGAGAAGGCAACTGCAGAGAAGAAGCCTGAGGCTGCGGCGGTTAAGAACTGAGTGCACAGGCTGTTAGCCAGCGGGTGAATCTGATCGGCTGTTTTGTCCGGTTTGATTTACCGATTCTTCGGTCACTTGACCATCGACGATATGAAAACGCCGATCGGCCAGGGCGGTTGCTTCGGCTGCGTTGTGGGTGATGTGTAACGTTGTGACACCAGTATTGTCAGTCAGCGTGCGCAACAACGCTTGAATTTCTTCGCGTGTTTCAGCATCCAGGGCACTCAGCGGCTCATCAAGCAGTAGCACGGTGGGGCGAAAGGAGAGTGCACGACCAAGTGCAACACGTTGAGACTCACCCCCGCTAAGTCCTTCGATCTGTCGTTTCAGCAGATGGGTAATGCTCAGCATTTCTGCCAATTCATTCACTCGGCGTTCAATTTGCGTTGTGTGAAACCGTCGCAAATGTAACGCGAATTTGAGATGTTCAGCGACCGAAAAGGTGGGGAACAGGGCGAGATCTTGCGGCACGTAGCCGATTTCGCGATCGCCGGGTGGCCAGTCTGTGACATCCATGCCACGTATCATGATCTTGCCGCTCTGTACGCGTCTTAGTCCGCAAAGAGATTCCAGAATGGTGGTCTTGCCTCGACCCGTTCGACCCATCAAAACCGCGTACTGGCCGCTGCCAATCTCAAATGTGACATCCTTCAATTGAAAGTCACCGGCCCTGATGCATACTTGTTGGAACTCGATCATGATGTCAATCCTGTCCCTAGTACACGTAGGACGACAAGCACTACCACAGCCATCGCGACCATCAGCAGTGAGACGGCGACCGCGGCATTGAGTTGACCGATAGAGAGTTCCAGAAAGACGGTTGTCGATAGCACTTCCGTTCGCATTCGGGTCGCCCCAGCGAATACCAGAATCGGACCAAACTCTCCCAAGGCTCGTGCCCACGCGATCGTGGTTGCCGCGATCATGCCACGCCAAGATTGGGGCAGAGCAATCTGCAGGAATGCCTGTCCGCGAGTACAGCCCAGTGTGCGGGCAACGTCCTCTGCGCGTGGGTTGATCTGGTCAAAAGTCACTCGCATGGTTCGGACGGCGAATGCACAGGAAACGCTAAATTGTGCAAGGATCACTGCTGGCCATCGGTAGGTCACAGGAAATCCGATATCGTCACGAAGCCATGCCTCCAGTTCCCAGTTGCCGAAGGGAAGATGGAAAAGGATAAGGAGACTCAGTCCTAGTACCAGTGGAGGCAGCACGATGGGGATGTCAACGATCGTATCAATCAGCAGACGTCCCGGAAATCGATATCGTGAGAGCAGGTATCCAAGGGGGGTGGCAACCCAAATGGACAGCAACGCTGCGATGGTGCAGGAAAGAATAGTCAGCCGAAATGCAGACTGTATTTCCGGTTTCATCACGGCAGCCCTGAAGTCCTCAAAGGAGGTGAACATCAGGTCGGCAGCAATGAGTAAGACGATAAGCAGGATAAAGCACGAGGAAATACCGCTCATGACGAGGAAAAAGGGTAGGTCAGAGCATCTTCGCCTAAGCTTGCTTTTCGTTTCGGCTGTTCGTTGTGTGGTGGGGTCACTCATTTTCTGCGCTGGACTCCGTGTCAAGTTTCCAGCGAAAGCCTTCAGCCATAAAGCTATCCTGAGAATCGGTTGAGCAGATTTGCTGGAACAGACGACTAGCGGTTAAGGCGTTCGGTGAGTCAGGTGTGATTGCGTAGGGTTGCGTTGCGACGCTGCAGTCAAGTCCTTGGATGCGAACGGCATCAAGGAAATCACCCGAACCTGCGGTGTTGCTCAGATAAACCACAGCGGCGTCGAGTGATCCGGCTTGCATTTGGTTGACAAGCATGTCACCCGTTGGAGTTTGGACGGTGACGTTTTCCATCACTTCCTGTTGGACGCCACCTTCTCGAAAGGTGTTCTGTGTAACCCAGCCCATCGCGCATTGTTTTTCATGACCAATGCCCACTCGCAATCCATCCTTGGTCAGGTCTCGCAATCCAGCAATTTCGTGCGGGTTACCTTTTTTGACAATGATGACCAATTCGTTCTGCGAAACATCGGTCGGTTCAGGAAACAGGTCGGGAACTTGTTCCATGAATTCTGTATCACAGGCAAAATAGGCATCAGGCACTTGCCCAGCTTTCATTTGAGCAACCAGAATGCCGCATCCGTTGTACACAGTATTGACGCGAACTCCTTCCCGCTTTTCGAATTGTTTGACCGTCTCTTCAATCGCGGGGCGGAGCATCGAACCGGCAAATAGATTGAGCTCGGGGGTTTCTGACCAGACATCACCTTTTTCAACTTGAAAACCATGTTCGGCATAATTTGCGAGACCGCGGTCTCGGGCTGTCACATAGCGGGCAAAGTGTAANGCTGCACTNGGNTGCTNGGTTTGCTCGGTAACTCCCAATGCGACCAACGAGGTCCCTGCGGCAAATTCGGGTAGCTTTACAAACTCCAGGTCAGGATAGGTGTGCAACACGGCGTCATATACGATCGCTGCATCTGCAGCTCCCACGAGTAGATCATTCGCTGCTTCTGTCACGGTCGTACGATAAGCCGTCGTGCTTTTGTCGAGCGCATCCCACTGTCCTGATTCCTTCAACATTCGTCGGGTTACTTTGCCGACCGCAGTTGCGTCCGGGTTAGCCTGAACCAGCTTGACATCTTCCCGTAACAGATCCTCATATTTTTGGATCGATTTCGGATTACCCTTCGGTACAGCCACAACAACTTCCATCTTGGCGATGGGTAGCACTTCCGAAATGAGATTCATCTCTTTTGCAGTATTGAGGTAACTATCATCTGCAGGCAGGTATAAGTCCCCGGCGCCTGTTACTTCCAATTGCGACAGTAGCGTTTGTGAGCCACCGTACTGGAGATCGATTTCGCGGCCAAATTCTTTTTTGTATTCGGAAACGATCTTTTCCATCACGGCGCGGTTGCTGGCAGCGCAGAAGAACATCAGTGGTTCTGTGGCCTCGGGCGATTTTTTGCGTTGGGAGCCGCTTGGCAGCATCCAGATCATCGCGCCTAGTGCGACAATTGATCCCAGCATTACTACGAGCATTTTGTTCATGTCTTACCTACGTTTCAGCGTCTGCATCAGGAGAAGCTCTGTGTCTTCCTCGGTAAAATTCAGTTTCCAGTTGGAATCGTTAACAATTCCGGTTTTTGATTGAGGCGATCACGNTCTGATCGCACGGGCGGTGGAGCAATTCCTTCTCCAAACAACTTTGTGTTCCAGTCAACTGACATCAGTAANTCAAAGCCGGGGTTCTGCTCTTTGACTTGGCACGAGCAGGCACCGCTTAGAAAGACGGTCAGGTCTTTGATTAGTGGACTGGTCAGGACCGAAGCAGGGATGACTTCCAGTGCACGTCCACGTCCAAACACTGGAACGACCAGGTCTTCACCACGCGTGGTGGCTTCTGGCTGTAACTCAGAAAATAAATTGATCAGAAAGCTCTCCTTCACATCTTCACGGCTGATTTCCAATGTGCTGAATTTCAGCAGGAGAGGAATTTCTGAATGCAGTTCTGATCCCGGTAGTCCGATTCCTTCAGGCAGTTCAAGATTGGTGGACAGCCATGAGAAACTGGAGTTCAAAGCAGCGTTAGCTTTTGTATTGAAGTTCTTAGTTGCGGGCAGGGAACCTGCTTTCGTATCCGCCCGGACCACGACCCAAACGACTGAGTGACCTGACAACAATCTCTTTGCTAGTTCACGTCTGACGGGTGAATCGAGGATTCCCACCTCGATTGCATTGGAAAGTGGGCCATGCCANCCGTTAACGACGCGACCCTTTCCGAGNTTCATACGGACAACAAGGTACGGTTCCGTGATCTTTCGATTGGAGGTTGTTCGGATTGAATTCCACAAATTAGCGTGAGCNGGTGTCAGTGAAGCAAGGTCGCTCAGGGTCAAAGAACTGGAAGTATCCTCGCTTCTTGCTATTTGTTGTTCCATTAGCTGGTCCAGCATTTTCTGCTGATCTGCCGTCAGTGGGTCTCGGTGGAACAGAATCAACTCACAGTTGTCAGGTTGCCAGCGTTCCAACGCGTACCGGAACACTGGAATGTTGCAAGCCACTGCAGCAGAGCCAGACATCAGAAAGACGGAGAGTGCAATCAGTGCTTTCGCGACCGAAGCAACTGGTTGGGAGGGAACTCGTTCAGTCATCGGATCACTTGGACTNACTTCCAAAGCAGATGACAGAACCATCGAGTGTCGAAAGAAACAACTTTCCTTCGGCACCAGCAAGTGAGTCCCATGCTGGCAGCGACGTCAATTCGATGCGATCATCGATCTTTCCAGTATCGATGTTCACTGAAAGAAGCAGCGATCCTTTGGTGCCATTGAGCACCTCGTCCTGCTCAGCGAGCAGTTTTTGCACTTGTTCATCTTTCTCGGTCAGCTTCTGAAACGTCGACTCTTCATCAATGATGTCTGGTGGTCCGACAATGAAAAGCCTGCCACCTGAAAGTAGCATGGACCGCACGTAGATGGGAACATCCTCGGTCCACTTGGGATCAACGAGGCTGTTNCCAGGTGCGTTTGCATTGCCACCTTTCTTTTTACCGGAATACTGAAAAGCCATTCCTACTTTGCCGTCGACCANTTTTGCACCTTCGACAGTGCCATCGTTTCGATTCAGGCCCAAGTCACGTGCCGTGCCGTCATCAAAGCTGACTGCCAGAGCAGCGTTACTGGAAATCTCTGATCCATCCTGATGGCGTTTGGCAATCTGCTCAGCATTGGCCGCAAGGAAATAGAGTCGAACTTCGTCGATGATCCCAGTGAATTGTGCGTTGGTGTAATTACCTACCGCCGATAAGCCATCAGTGCCGATTTCCATGGGTTGTATCGGATCAGTCTTGATCAAACCGCTCGCCGTACCCTCAGCAGATAGTTCACCATCAACGTAGACCTTCATGCTTTTGTCTTTGTCGAGTACCCCCACGACATGATGCCAGCCACCGATGATGCGTTTCTTTGCAGTGACCGTGGTCAGTTTGTCATTGGATCGAATGTGGAACTCGGGACGACCATTCTTGAGTGACAAAGCAAATCCATCAGCAGGGCCACCTCGCGCGATGATGACTCCCTGTGGACGCGTGGAAGTCACCCATGCCTCCACGGTGATAGGTTGATTCGCGGGGTTGAGGCTGGGTGTTTTTTGGAATTGGGTATAGGTTCCTGTAGGGCCAGCTTTTCGCTTGCCAAAGTTCTTGGGGATTTCCGGAGGATTGGGCTCCGCTGCAAACAACTGATGCTCCAATGTGGTTGTCCAACGTAGGTACTCAGGCTTGCGACCATAGCCGAACACGTAGCCGTTTCCGTTGACAAGCAGGCGACCNGAGGGAGCAAATCTACCCGCCTGATAGTAGCCACCATGCCCTCCAGCAAAACTTTGCCCAAGCACCCAGTANGAACGATGGAACCAAGTTTCNTCCAGNAAGCCCATCGGNGCAAAGATATGCGCATCTTCACCTCGCTGCTTTGATGCCTGCCCAGCAAAATCTCCTGAGTTTGGACCGATTTCAAGCCGGTTACCTTCCATGTCAAACTTTTGCGACTTCATGAAAATGTGTTTGCCATCGGTGGAAAGAATGTCAGGCAGGCCAACCGGCATCTGTAGCACCTGCAGTTTTTCCTGAATGTTATTNCCCGTCTCNGGNTTCTTTTCATCCATCAGGGTCTCNGACAGCTTTTCTCCTGTGGCGAGGTCGATACGCAACAATCGCAGTCCACCATCGAGAAAAATGGAACGCCCTGCCACGCAGTGAACGATGTCATTGTGAATCAGAACACTGCCGTGCACTGGCCATAGTGATTCAAGTTGCTCAAACGCCATGGTGCGACGATCCATGGGGGCAGCACGATAACGCCATGCCAGTTCACCATCGGTGGACAGGCAGTAAACCCAACCGTCCGCTCCACCAAACACAACGCGACCTCGGTGNATCGTGGGTGGGGAGTCAATTCGAGCACCGATCGTGTAGGTCCAACGCTCCGTGCCATCTGCGTGATTGAGCGCGACGAGTGTGTGTTCATCGATCTGTGCTACATAAACAGTGCCGTCGGCAATCACAGGAGCAGTCAGTCGACCGCCCAATTCAGCNGTCCANTTCGTCTNCACTNCTCCACGGATNGGNTCNCCCATGGTNCCGCTGCGAGTCGCATCATGTCGATAAGTGGGCCAATCTTTATCGGCTTGTGCATCATCAATTGTTGTCAGTGGTGTGCTCACGGCCGGCCCGGTTTCGAGTCGACCTGTCTCAGGAACAATCGCGGGAACCGGTCGCGTTGATGAGGGAGCCGCAAGCGCGTTGAAGCCGAANAGTTTTGCTTCCGGGTANCACGCACANTTGTGCGGAGGAGCATAGGTCAAACCGTTGCACGGCATCACGCCGTACAGGCAACCGCCCCTGACCCAGTGATTGATGTCCCAGTGTTCGCTATCAGGATCCACGAACTCAATTCCNGTGCGGGATGGCATCANGAAATTNTCAGTNGCTTTGGCGATATAACANCGATGATGGAACCAATANGTATCAACATCAGGAGCAAACTCNTTTTCGACTTTGCCNGTCCGNGGATTCCGNCCCGTGTAGACTCCCGAATCTTTNCCAGATGTCAGTGGTGCCAGCCAAACCAANCCGTTGACAACCATCAGGTCTTGGGGAGATTGGTAACCGCTATTTGGAAAACTCGATCCCCACAGTTTTTTACCACTCTTGGCATCAAAGCTTGATAGGTTGCCATCACCACCGGCGTACAGCACAACGTCATCATGCAAAACCAACCGTGGTCCAAAGTTGAACGTGAATGATTGACGTCTCGTNAATGGATCTGTCTGCCACGCCGGTTCTCCGCTTTTCTGATTCAAAGCGACCACGCGTTCCCCATCATGAAAGTACAGCTGTGACCCATTCGCGGCTAAAGTCAGAGGTGAAATCTGCGTGCGACGCGCCCAAAGTTGCTCGCCTGATTCCGCATCAAATGCCATCACGATACGGGGTTCTTCATTCCAAAACAGGGAACGAACTTTTGCCTGGTCACCCACGCGACCATTCAGTGGAACATAGTTCTGAAGTTCAGCCTCACCTTTTCGGACCACAAGGAATAGCATCCCGTTGGTGTGTATGATCTCTTCGGTTGCATCGCTCCCTTCATATTCACGAATTGTTTTTCCATCCGCAGCATTAATCGCCGTTACGGGGGCGTTGTAACCGAGTGTTGTGAAAACCGTATCTTCGGAAGAAACGAGTCGCCGCGATAACTGGGTTGGCCCGCTCTTCAGCGGCCACAAGTGGGTTTGCCAATTTTCAATGTCACGCTTCCACAGCACAGAGCCATTGAACGCATCACGGGCAATGAGCTTCCACTTGGGAGGCAACTGAATGGAAATGCGACTGCCTTCATCCATGATGTAGAACATGCGTCCGCCGGTGGACACCAATGCACTCATGCTTGCCATTCGGTCATGGTGGCGTGACCAACGAGGGCTCCCCACCCACTGAAGGTGTCGGGGCGGGGCGACCTGATCATCGTGGGCGACTGAGTTGCCCGTTGCGTCATGTAGATAATGTGACCACTCGTCGATGTCCTCAGGACGCGGTTTGACGGTCCTTTCCCACTTGTCGCCAGATTTGATCATGGCAACACCCTTGGGAACGAGGACCCGCAACACTTCGTCCATTGGTACATCCCCGAGGTCTTCGGTGATCAACAGATTGACCAGGTTGTCGGTGTACGGGAGCACGCTTCCGGCGAAGTTATCAAATGCGATGTCGCCGTATTGGCTCGATTCTCGAACACTCTTGCGAATGGCTGAAAGCGTTTCAGGTTTGCGGACAAGGCCGTGAATCTGTGTCGCCTCATTTTGGCGAAGCTCTTTTGCAAGATCGCCCGAAGTGCTACCCAATTCGACGATGAAACCTCCGGTGAATCCTGACCGCTGCAGCAGAGTATTTGCCAGTTCCGGTTGGTCGGCGCTCAGCTTTGGCAGTTGCACCAGTGTACTGACCATAATCAGCAGAAGAGTCGATCGCCAAAAAGGTATGATCTGCATCGGGAGTGGCTCGTGATCTGAATGTGGTTTGGGGAAAGTGTATCTAGTGGGGACAATCGTCCATTGTAACATGGGCAGCCTCCGATGCAGTCAATGTCAGGCTGAGATTCAGGTCCAAGTATGCTGGAATCCGGAATTCAGGTGCAGGCATTGAAAACATGAGCATCGGAGAATNTNGGCCNTCGTAACTGCGTNGCGTTACTTGCAGGCGTCGGGGGGGAGCAGGATCCCNAGGGTAGNCNTGAGGAACGTCTNAGTAGTGTGGTGGGAAACTGTGTGGCGGGAAGTGTTTTGNCACCNNTGGTTNGNTNCANTTNCATGATAGCTGATTCNCAGCNANTTTTACATGGTTTTNGGAAGTGCGGTNTTGTGACCATTGGCTGATCGTTCTGATTTGGAATCAANCACGACAGGGTGAAAATNGNTCCGATGATGGTGACTGGNAAGGAGAGGTCGGGGTGTATGGTGGTTGATTTCTGCTAAGCTTGCAGTCCCACTCTGGGAACAAGTGTGTTCCTGTTAATGCCTCGTTCAANTTTGCTTCTGATTGACTATGGAAACCCGACCTCTGGCCGATACTGGCCTTGACCTTTCCGTGCTTTCGTTCGGCGCTTCGTCCATTGGTGCAGAGTTTCGTCGCATCGACGTTGGCGAAGCATTGCAATGTGTGAAAGTGGCGTTGGATCGGGGCATGAACTACATCGACACGGCTGCCTATTATGGGCGAGGCATGAGTGAGGTCATGCTGGGGCAGGTGTTACCTGAAATTCCGAGAGACTCCTATATTCTGAGTACGAAGTTGGGGCGATACGCACCACAGCATTTTGACTTTAGTGCTCGACGTGTGGCTGAAAGTATCGACATATCGTTGGAGCGGATGCGTGTCGATCATTTGGACATCGTGTTTTGTCACGATATTGAATTTGTTGAGCTTGATCAGATTGTTGAAGAAACGATTCCTGCACTCAGGAAGCAGGTAGAGAAAGGCAAGGTGCGTTTCATCGGGGTTAGTGGATATCCAATGAAGATTTTCACTAAGATGTTGGAGTGTGCCGATCTTGATGTTGTCCTTTCTTACAATCATTACACGCTTCAGAACGACATGGCACTATCTCTTGTAGAACCCTGCCGAGAGAAAAATGTAGGTCTCATCAATGCAGCTCCATTTTCTGCACGACTGTTAACCAGTGCAGCACTTCCTGAGTGGCACAAAGCGACTCCAGAGGTACGGGAGGTAGCTGCCAAAGCGGCGAANTATTGTTCTGACCGGGGTAGTGACATCGCCAAGCTGGCGCTGCAGTATTCAGTCGCCAATCCGGAGTTTGCCAGTTGTGTCACAGGTTCTGCGAATCCCCAGCGTGTTTCGCAATGGTGTGATTGGCTTGAGGAGCCGATGGATGAAGAACTTGTTGCCGATGTCAAAGAAATCCTCAAACCAATTCACAATTGGGTTTATGCCGAAGGAAGACCCGAGAATAACGACGGTTGAGTGCATTCATTTGTGTTGATGACAATCAGTAAGTGGATTGGTTCAGGGCAAAGTGCATTCAGAATCTAGCCGCCGAGTAANGTCATTGAGCCGTTCTNGACAGCAAAAGGCTCGANGGGGTCCAGCGGTCAAGACTGAAGGCAGCTCATTTTCAGTGNCTGACTCGTTGGGAATCGAAACGATGTCGGCATGTAATCATTTCAGTTCGATTTACTTTTCAGATACCGGGAATCACCATGAAATCTTGCATCACTATCAGTCTCGTCGAGGAAGCTCGTGGCGGTCCATTCGTGCTTTGGGATGGGCTTGAAAAATCGATNGCTTTTGCTGCGGAACTGGGTTACGACGCGGTTGAGATTTTCGCGCCGGGGCCGGAAGCAATCGATGCGGACGCGCTGCGTTCGATGCTTGCTTCAGCCAATTTGAAGTTGGCTGCTCTTGGCACTGGGGCTGGCTGGGTGAAGCATCGATTGCAATTGGCTGATCCAGATGCTGCGAAAAGAGAACAAGCTCGCGCATTCGTGCGAAGTATTATCGATTGTGCTGGACAATTCGGCGCCGCTGCAATCATCGGTTCAATGCAAGGTCCAAGTGGGCACACAGGCGATTCTGATACTGCCAGAGGCTACTTGTGTGAGGCATTGGAAGATGGTGGTGCTCATGCGGCACAATATGATGTGCCGCTGATCTACGAGCCGTTGAATCGCTATGAAACACGCCAATGCTGCACCGTNGAAGATGGTGTTGGTATGTTGGAATCGCTTTCNACTGACAATGTGCGTCTGTTATGCGATCTGTTCCACATGAATATCGAAGAGGCCGATATCGCCNAAGCNTTATTGCAAGGTGGGAAATGGGTCGGGCACATTCACTTTGTCGATAGCAATCGTCGACCTGTCGGGCTTGGGCATATGCAGTACGGNCCAATCATCGATGCCTTNNGGCAGATCAATTACCAAGGNTACCTTTGTGCNGAGGCGTTTCCGTATCCCGATCAGCACGAGGCGGCGCGGCAAACGATGCGAGCTTATCGCTACTGGACCGGCAATTGATGCTGTCTGAATTCATGTGCGGGTAGCACGTGACGTCGGCTGGATTCCAGATGATTCAAGCCTGTCGGAAACCCCCGGCAGGGCNGTTGCCTTTGGGGNTCCGTTTGGTTCGTCTGGATAAAGCTATTCGGTGTTGCGTGATTCGGTTGCGATCATATCGTCAGGCAGTTCTCTAATTTCCGAGATCACTTGTCGCGCACGCTCGGCATCCACTTCAAAGGTCTGAACTTTTACCACACCGGGTGCTTCTGCTCTGAAGCCAGCGGTAAAGCCTCCCGTCGCAATCGCGCGAATCCCCGCGTCTTTGAGAACAGAGACAAGAATCAAAGCGGCGCTTTCCAGATCGCGTTCGGCAACCGTGACCAGCTTTGCGTCGTCCATTTCGTGCGATTCAGTTTTCATGGTTGATCCTCATCGTCAGTGCGTGTCATGGATTGGAAGGTCGTNGCGCAACTGGNCGGCTGTGCAACTGCGCAAGTAGCTCAATGTTGGTCTCTGGCACGCTTGCATTTTACCCGCTTCCACTCGTTTTGGCACTACGATTTCGTGCTGAAGCTCAATGAGGATCGCGTGCTGAACTCAGTGTGCCATGGTTTTGAAAAAGATCCCGACTACATGTTGCTCAGCAAGAGATTAAATATTGCTCAGCAAGAGATACTGTTCAGGGCTATCGGGGCAAGGCGCCAAGCCGCACATCAAAAAAGTCGTGAAGATGTTGGCGGCGGTAAGAAAGATGACCAAGGCACATACAGCCATGACTGGTTTGCTCATCGGACGCGGCGACGCGGGTGTGNTGAGGTCAAAGTGTTTTTCATAAAACATCATCAGANCCACCACGCCGATCGTCGCCATGAAAATCACCAGTCCCCATGTGTACAAGTGCCACCCGAAGACAGGAGAACCATAACCAGGTCCATTCGGATTGCCTGGAGCGATGTGCAGCAAAATCTGACGTGCCGAGACAGCGGCGCCGAAAATGGCACTGAAGATCGTAACCGCGTAATGCGATGTGCGTACGCCGAACCGAAGATTCATCATTGCACCAATTGCAACGCCAAGCATCGCCAGTCGCTGTAAAAGACAAAGGGGGCACGGAAACTCACCCTCAATAAATTGAATCCAATAGGCCCCGATCACCGGAATGCAGATTCCGGTGGTTAAGAGCATCAGGATCCACTCGCCGGTTGTGTTTTTTATAGCTGTCAAAAGTTGAGCTTCAGTGGATCGGTGATGTGGTGGTTGAACCAGAAAATGCCTGCTGTGAGGGTGGCCAGCGACAGCAGGAAGACGACTTTCCGGTTGCCAAACCAGATGGCCAGCATGGTGAGGAAAGCCAGAACGAAAAGNGCGGTCATCATTTNGGCGGAACCTGTCTTCAGTGAGCTGTTAGTTGTGCTTGGGTGGGCCGATGAGAGGACGTAGGGGGTGCAGAGGTGTTCATCGCCTCTCTCTCTAGAATACCTGCGAATCAGCGGTGATTGGTGCTTGAGGGGTCACAAAATCCAGATTTGTCGTGCGGGAATGCTTGCCTGCACGGAAGTGAGAGACTGGGAAGAAGGCCTTGTTGGTAGCGATCGGGTCACAATGGCGATGGTCGGACAACTGCTGCTGCATGGGGGGCAAAGATCGAGCATTCTGTCGTCAACATTCTGTGGATTGAACGAAACACGTGGTCTGTGATTTTCAATCCAGATTCGTGTGACTCACGATGTTGAATCAATGGACTGGCTGGGGATACTTGGAAGCGGTGGTTCGGGGCATGTATCGGCTTGCCACAGGTCTTCNACTTCCTGCCCGCCCGCATCGTAGCGCAGTAGTAGATAGACACCACCAAGCAGACTCCAGAGTGCTGTCAGTAAAACGACGACGGGCAGGTAGTCAAGCAAGTTGGAGCTTGTGACAACCATGCCTTCAGCTGCATGAGCAAATTCAAGGAGTTGGCTATTGATTTGGATCGCAGTTTTTGTGACTCCGATAGNCAAGATGGATATGATGCTCGCGATGATCGCACTGACGAGCAAGTAAGTAGCTAAGTGAAGCGGTCGACGGAAAAGGTATTCGTAGCCGCGGCTCAGCGAGTCCATCGCGTCTGGATCACGCTCGTTCGCCAAGGCTCCCCAACTCAAAGGGATTGCCACATTCGCACCAAATGCCAGTAAACCACAGGGGATGGCGAACAGAAGTGTTGCCCCTGCCAGAAGTGAATTGAGCCACGNGATGTCACCGACAAATCCTGNGATCCAACCGATCATCATGATCAGCACCGCAAAGACCCCGACGCATCCCAAAGGAACAACGGCCGCAAGCCATCCGGCAAGCGTGCGTGACAGGGCAAGAGAAAGGGCGGCTGACAAAGGCATCAGTGGGCGTCCGGCCGTGAGGAGTCCGCCTTGCCGGGAAAGCAGAAGCGCTACTGGTGTCCAGACAAAAACTGACCAGCCAATTCCCAGCAGTTTTTTCCACCACACGATTTCTGGATCGCCATCGAAAACGGAAGCAGGGTTAAGGTGCGCGATGAAGGCAGTGAAAAAATTGAACTGTTGATTTGCGGTCGATGCAATTTCCGGAACTACAGGGGTGGTTTGATCCAAAGCCAGCAGCGTGATACCAATTTTCCAAACGACAAGCGTCAGCGCAACGAGCCCCAACAATGGGGGCGATCCGACCACGCGTAGAACCCGGATCAGCCGAAGCCACGGGAAAACGTCAATCCATTCACGTAGGCGGGCTAAAAGGCCTGTCTCCAGGTCATACCCGTCATGCACCTGAGTTTCGTTTTTCGCTGAAGAATCTTCGGGGGTCATCGAGCGAGGATCTCCGCCTGTGGCGGTTGGTGAACGGGTTTGCAATATCAAGCGGGATTGTATCAGGTAGCCACAAGGTTCCGTTAGACAGGTTTATGGAAACAATCTCAGATGCATCCTCGATTGATTAGGGCGGATTTCAGGGTCAATCAGCTCTTTTAAGCTGCGATCAAGAGTCAGGTTGATTTCTGAATTGTGCTCACATGAAATGGAGGAAGCGATCGTTTGCACGCTGATCCTGCCACGTCGATCTGTCAGAAAGCTTGGGCATTGCGGCGGGATTATTGTGGCGAACCCTGGATTCAACTGCTCCGATGGTTGCCCTGGGGATCAGGGAGGTAACGCGCCCTGATTCTTTGGCAACCCAGCCTGTGGCTGAAGGAAAACTGGTAGCCCATTGTTGATCGCTTCGTGCGATTTTGCTGCGATTGTTCCGTTTTCGAAAGATTGTTCGGTTTTCTCTTATTTGTTTTGGGCTGACCGGAGAAATCTGCGAATGGGTCTGGGAAGTTCTCTCCATGCTAGTTAGCTTGAAGGTATGGCCGACATCAACAAATCTGATACCAACCGATCCATGGAACAGGAAGCGGACCGCTTCCTAATTGAACGCATTCGGGACGGAGATTCTGAAGCGTGGCAAAATCTGATTGATCGCTACGAAGGACGTCTGATGGCGTTCACAAATAGTCGGATCAGGAATCGAGCCAGCAGTGAAGACATTGTTCAGGAAGCGTTTGTCGGATTTCTGGTCAGCTTGCCGAACTATGATGGCGGCCGCCCATTGGAAAGTTATCTGTTTTCCATTTGTGCTTATAAGTTGACAGATCATTTGCGACGTGAGGGACGCCGACCCTCTCTGCAAATGCATGGTCGCAGCAGTACTGCTGGGCAGATCGAACCGGTAGGAGTTGATCGGGTTGCCAGTTCGATTGCGCGAAGCGTGGAAAGGAAAGCCATCGAAGAACAAGCAGTGCGGGATGCTATTGCTGAGCAGATTGATCGTTGGAAAAAGACCGGTGCTTGGGTCAAGCTGCAGGTCATCGAGTTGCTCTTCGTGATGGGAAGAAACAACAAGGATGTTGCCGAGCAACTTGAGATTTCTGAACAGCAAGTCGCAAACTATAAAAGTGATTTTCAGATTCGACTGCGGACCATCGTGCAGCGAATGGAGCTCGATGAAGGCGTGTTTCCTGAATTAGCCGACCCTGGTCACTGATTCGCAGTTTAGCTTGATTGCAGGCCAGTCATGGTTCCAGTGCTGCTGGCAAAACTGTCTGTTTCCAACCCGACTTGTTGCAACAGTGACACGTAAAGATTTGGAAGCGGGTAGTTCTTTCGTTTATCAAATGCCAGGTGCTGACCGTGTCGGAATCCTCCTCCCGATAGCAGTACAGGCATGTTGCGATTGTCGTGGTTGGATGCATTTCCCAGATTGCTCGTGAGTAGTACTGATGTCTGATCCAAAAGGTTGGCGTCCGATTCGTCGACGCTCTGTAGGTCCTCGAGGAACGCGCCCCACTGGTTAATGACAGCTGTTTCCACCAAGGCGAGTTGATCGAGCTTTTCCTCATCGCGGCCGTGATGGCTTAGCGAGTGGTGGCTGTCATCGACTCCTGCGATTGGTATCGATCCACTTGCTCCGGGGATATGGAGCGAGATGAAACGTGTTGAATCGGTTTGTAATGCCAATTTGATGACATCACACATCGTTTTCTGGCGACCGACGAGGTCACCCGGATCATTGACATCGCGGGGCGCTCGCTGCGTGACCACAGGTTTGGGGCGTTTTGCCCACTGCTCGGCCTCTGCCATCCGTTTTTCGAGGTCACGAACACTCGTGAAATAAGCGTCCAACTTGTCTCGATCACCAGCACCCAGTTCACGACTCAGCGACTTCGCATCTTCACCCACCATGTCCATGATGCTGCGACCCTGTCTCACTCGCGCCGCTTGCTTCTCACGTTCGCGTTTGGAATCATCGATGAACAGGCGACTGAACAGGCGAGACGGGCGATCCTCCGGTGGGATCATCGAACCGTTTTCGGTGTAGCAGGGACTGGTGCTGCCGCTTGTACTGAGTACCAAAGATCGAAATCGTGTTGCATCGCCCAGATGACGTGCCATCATCTGATCAACGGAAATCGTATTCTTTGTACCTCCAGAGGATCCCATTGGCGAAGCAGTAAGGATACTCGCTTCTGCACGGTGCCCCCCGGTAACACCAGGGTGTGATGATCCAGAAACGACCGTGATTTGGTCTCGCAGATTTTGCAGTCCTTCCAGGTAGCGCGAGGGTTGGTAATCGAAACCGCTGTTGGATGGAAACAGGTTCTCAGCTACCAAGCCTAGGCCAAGTGTCATGGCCACAAAACGTTTGGGTCTGATGGACGGCTTTGTCTTGGCAACAGCAGGCTCCATGGCGGATAACCACGGCAAACTCATGGCAACTCCCGTGCCTCGAAGCATCGTCCGACGCTTCAGGTAGCGACCTGCAGCAGTTGTGGGTAAGGATGTTCTGTTTGTGTTGGATCTCATTTCACACACACGAAAATGGTAGCTGTTGGGTGGANGGAGTTGTCTACTTCGAAAGAAAGATATCGCTGGCGATGNTTGCGTGTAAAAGTGAACGCATCCCATNGTNGGAATCGGCGGTTTGCTNGANGATCTTGTCGATTTCCCGNCGATCAGCGAATTGAATTTTTGATCCCGTCCCGTAGACCATTAATTTNTCGCAAAAATTCCGAGCGAGTGGTTCAGGGTTCTCGGCGATCAATTNTCTAAACTGCTGGAAGTCGCTGAATNTCTTCCCGTCTGACATGGTGAAACTTGCATCGATCTCAACAGGTTTCTTTTTCTGCCTTGAAGTGGAGTANACGGTACGCCATCGACCAGCAGCATCGAAATTTTCAAGCGCGTAACCCGGAGGGTCGATGTGGGCATGGCAGGCAGCACAGGATGCATCTGACACATGCTTTTGGAGTTGTTCCCTGATGGTTTTTGCTCCGCGGATATCAGGTTCGACCGCGGGCACGTTTTCCGGCGGAGGTGGAATCGGTTTCCCTAATATCCGTTCGGAAACCCAAACCCCGCGTAGGACTGGGGACGTGTTTGTACCGTTCGCAGTCACTTTCAGAATGGCGCCCTGCGCCAGTAAGCCGCCACGATTCGAACTGTGTTCCAGGTTGATTCGTTGGATATTCTCCCCCGCAACGCCATCAATTCCGTAATAACGAGCAAGGCGACTGTTTGCGTATGTATGTTTTGCGCTGATGAGGCGTGAAACACTGGCGTCATGTTTGAACAGGTCGTGCAGAAAGTATCTCGTTTCATCCAGCATGGAATTTTGGACGATAGGATCAAAGTCGCGATGCGTTTTGCGATCCGGTTCCGTGAAGCCGATGTCGACCAAATCTAGCCACTGGTCGGCAAAGCGAGTAAGGAATTCCAGTTCACCGTGTTCTTTCAGGATCCGCTCCGTCTGCTCGTGCAAAACAGATTTTTGATGGAGTTTTTTCTCACGCGCCAGTTTCATCAACTCTGCGTCAGGCATGCTGTTGGTGAGCATGTAACTGAGACGATTGGCGACGGCAAAGTCATCAAGTTTTCCAACGGGTTCGATGAAGTACAGAAATCTGGGTGAGCACAGAATGCCACGGTAGCAGGCCATGAGCACGTCAAACGGTTTTTCTCCCGCGTCTAAGCTTGTTCGGGCCAATCCCAAAAATGGCTGAATCTGTGATGTCGTCACAGGTCGGCGAAAGGCTCGGTTCGCAAACTCCATGATCTGCCTTTCCAGATCTTCTGGGGTGGTCGTTTGACTGAGCCGAATTTCCTGTTGGTCAACTTCCGCATCGAGTTCACCAAGCAGGCGTTGTTGAGTTTCAGATGCGGTTCCAGCCGGATAGATCCTTTGCATCACGATGGAATGCATTGCTAAGCCAGGCACATTTTGTGGTGTGCCCTCACCCGTGCCGATTTGTCCTCCCTGAAAACGGCCGCGTTTGATGGTTGCATCGGCAGGACGGATTTCAAGCATGTGGCCTTTGGGAATCCATGCTTCGAATACGCGTTCTCGTGCCGTGGAGGTCGCCTCAAATGCACCAATCCATGACAGCAGCGGAGCACCGGACGTACACCGCCCACTGCGAACGGAGCACCAGACGCCATGGGTTTCTGGTTCGTTCAGGGAAGACGCCGTAATCGTAAAACGATACCAACCACTTTCATTGGCTGTGGTAGATGGAAGTCGACCATGAAACGTGACACCACTGGACCAGACAACCGCTTTGCCATCCAACATTTCGGGCTCGCGACAGCGACGCCTTGGGTTGACTCGGCACAGTTTTCGGGCATTTAGATTTTGAGGGCTGGGGGTAGACCGGTCGATTACCTTTGAGGTTGCATATTCCAATGCCGTGTCGATTACCGTCAGGTGTGACTGAAGATGAAAGTGCGACATCGACTGAGAGTCAGCAAGATTATTGAAGCCGGATGACCGCAATTCGTCGGTGAGTTGATTTGCGAGTGGAAGGTCAATTGCCAGAAGATCCTGTAGTGTTCGCTCCAGCTGTAAATTGGTCAGACGTCGAGAGCGGACCCGTCCAACTTTCGAGAAGATGTCCTTTTGGAAATCAGTGATCCAGTCGGCAGTGGTTTGTGCAAAGTTTTGTGCTTCTGCGGGTTCGGGCTGATCGGCGTTGGCAGGGGGCATTTCCTCACTGGTGATCCGGTCGATCACTCGCGACCACTTTGCCAACGATGCAGAGTTCTCCAGGTCCTGCTTTAATGAACTCAGGTCAAATCCGCCTTCTCCGTCAGGTCCGTCGTGACAATCGATGCAGTGGTTCTGAAGAAAGCTGCTTGCATGCTCGGGCAGCGGTGGCGCAGACATCGCGTTGGACGAAAGACACAGAATTAAACAGATGGGTACAAGACGAAATAACATCGACTCGAGAACACTCTTTTTTCAGGCTGTGTGAAATGGCGGGACCTGCTGGGCAGGCACACGGAGCCTTGCTTGCTCCGTCAGAGCATTATAGATCAAAGGCGAGATTTGGGAATCGTTGATTCTCAGTTCCTAGGCGTTCACATTTGCTTGATTTACGGCAGATTTCGTTAATTTCGACCCGAGCATGCAGGTTTTGTGCCTTTGTCTTGTGCGAGGAAAACGCAATGTTGCAGACGAGCGGCCAAAATAGTCGGGCGTGTTCCCAAGCAGACACGCTGGTCACTGATGACAACCAGATGTTCTGTCGGCGGTTGGGCTTGTTTGGGTAGTTGAACCAGCACCAGTTACATTAAGTGACCGTGGAGTATGGCGAATGGTTGTTCTGCATGTTGCCACAGGTGTGAGCCCCTCCGGGTGGTTGAAACAAATCGCGTACGTTTTGCCGTTCTAACACTTCTGGATTTCAGAATTCATCATGATTGAATTGATCATTCCGGCGACGGATGGGCGAATCGGCTGGAAGCATGTTTCCGCGTCACTTGCGAAAGCCCTGCAGCTTGATCAAGCGTCCATTGCAGGCATGTTGCCTGCGGGTGAGATCAGGTTGGATTCACCAGCTGTTTCACTTTCTTTGCTGGCGATCAATTTGGCTGCGGGGAATCGGTTGAGTTTTGCCGTGACGCACAGTGAGGACCAGTGCCCCGGGTTACTAATACGTTGTGATCCGTCGTTGTTGCGACTTGAAAGTCAAGATGCTCATGCGAGTAAAGTGATTGTTCATCACGATGAAGCTTGGCTCGAGAGTGCTGACGGACGACCCTTGGTGCTGTGCTTGCATGGTTTGAATGGTACGCATGAAACCTTTGATGGTCTGCGAAAACATCTTCGTTCTTGCGGTTACCGGACAGCAGCGATTTCCTACGAGCCACATCGCCCAATTGCGATGTTGGCGAGTGAGGTATCTAAAGAGGTCGCCGCCCATCTGGCGTCCTCACCTCAAAAGCATGGATTGGTAATTGTGGGACATTCGATGGGTGGTTTGATAGCTCGCGAATGGACCAATAATGTTGCGTTGGAAAATGAGGCAATCAGCGGCTTGATCACCATTGGAACCCCGCATCAAGGATCTGCATGGGCAACCTTGCCTCCGTTGATGAATCTATTTGCAAAGGGTGAGTTCGGAGTGGCAGACGTGAATGACGTGATCCTGCATACCCCTTCGAGTCCAGAGTTAAGGGATATTGCACCGGGATCAGCATTCCTCGAAGAACTCAATGCAAGAGAGGATCGATCCGACGTTCGATACACATCAGTGATTGGTATCGGGAGTCCGATGGATGCCACAACTATGGCAAAGATTCAGCAGGCATTTCGCCAACTCGAGGGTCACGATGGTTTTATACGTTTGATTCGACCACGTATCGAGCCATTGCTGAGCGGGTTTGACGAGTTGGTTGACGGGCGTGGTGACGGAATCGTTGCCGCCGAAAGCGCAGCTATGGGATCTACCAGCGATTTGGTAAGGGTTGATCTTTCCCATTTCGAGTTGGTTCGTCCTCTGAATGGGCAGCCTGCAAGTGAAAAGGCCGATCATCCAGTTTGGCAGATCGTGAGCGATCGAGTCGCCCGTTGCCGCCAAGTGCCAGATGGAAACACCGGTTTGGCTGGCGGGAATGACTCAATCGTTTGAACGATACACAGCCGATTCATAAATCGCTGTTTGGGACCCAATTTTTCGGGAGCCAGATTACCGGAGACCAGATTACCGAAGACCAGATTACCGGACACCAGCGGTTATTCCCTCGAAGTGGGTTGCATGGGATCGACCCCCAACGTGCCAACCAGCGCTTCTTGATAGTCTGGTGACTGCGTGTTTGACAGTTGATTCTGAACGTAGGTAAGTCGTTCTTCGAGTTTCAAATCGCGAACAATATCCTGTTCAGTTGGGTCGTCGAGGTAGTTTCGAACCTTTCGTTCCATGGTTTTCCAGTGTTCGATATCACGCAACTGCTTTGCGACCAACCGGCGACGATACCACTCGCTTTTGAGTAGTTCTTCCCTCGAGAACAGTCGTCGGATTTCTGGATCGGTGATTTGTTTTCCTTCATGATTGCCGTGGGCCATGATATCAAGCACAGCTTTCAGCGGTGGGCATGCATTCTCATAACCTCCATCCTGCATGTAGTTCATGGCAACTCGCTTTTGTGCTTCAGCAATATGGAGAATCCCATCCGCGAAGGAGGGCAGATCCTGTAGTTCCGGCTTGAGAATATCCTCCGTAAAAACCTTGGACGGGTTGTCGAAAACACGACCGAGATATTGCCGCACAAATTTACGTGTAATGCGGTATCCGAGACGACTGGCGGGGATCTGTTTGCCTTCGAATTCAAAGTCTTCGATAGGCTCCAACATTCCGGTCTTGAGCAGGTTCTCGGGATCTCTTTCCTCCGGTCCCATGCGGCACCAGACTTCGGGGATCAGTAGGGAAATATCGTGCCCGACCTCAAAGCGGGGGCCGATGTGACCTGCAGGTGTACTGAAGCCACCCAGTTCTGTCAGGATCATCGACGTGACAATGGCATTCAGATCGATTGATGGCAGCAGAGCGTTGAAGGGACCCTTGGTCAGTGCACCTTCGCTTCCGGCACCCGTGGTGCTGGGGCTTTTGCCTGTCAGCGAGCAAACATAATCCATCACCAATTCAGGGAGTTCCTGAAAGTGCAACGGAGAGTAAACAGCGAGTGATCGAATTCCCGTTTTGGTATCTGACGGATTGTTTCGTCGGCCACTGAGAATGGCTCCCACTGGAGCAAGCACAGGTGAGTCAGCCGGTAGGCAGCGGCTGAGTTGCATGCCTCGCATTGCTATGTAGGTATCGCGGGAGTTCACCATGTCCGGACGATCTTGCAGATAGCGGGGATTCTTTGTTCGCGATCCATTTACAATTCGGGGGTCAGCAGTGCTGACTACAAAGCCTTCCGCCTGCTGCGCTGCCTCTTCGAGAAGCGATTCCATGGGGCCACTGAACTTGTCAAATTCCACAGCATCGTCGACGATCTCTCTCGCTTTCTGAGTGGAAAGTGGTTCGAAGTTGCTGATAAAATTCCCCGGCAGGGAAAGGTCCAGTTCCGTCTGCTTGTCTAACCCGCGGTGAACAGCATCGTCGGGCCGTTGGAATAAACGATATTCACAATTCTCAACAAACTTGTAGCTGAATGCCGGGGCTATGGCGGGCCCAAGTTCCGCTACATCTTTGGCTGGTACGACAACGCTGCAGCTAATGTCATCTTCCCGTTGCACTTTGGCAGCTGCAATGAAGTCCTGACGCAGTTTGAATGTTCGCCAACTGCGATCGTCCAAGCCTACTCGCAAGTAGGTGCCAACCAGCGCTCGCTCACCAATTTTCAGTTCGTGGCCCGGTGAACCATTAACAATGTCTACGCCGAAGTACTGCTTCCAGTCCTTTTCCATCCCCGGCTGAACAAATCTTTTGATGATCAGTGCAAGCGCATAAACGTGTTCTGGAATGGTTTCCAGCCATGCGGTGTATTCACTGCTGTAATTGGGCTGCGGTGTTAGCAGTTGAATCATGCTGCCCAGACTGCGTGTTGAGTCCAGTACTCCACGGCTTGGACGCTCGGAGTAATCAGGTTTGTCGGGCATGTCATCCCGCCAGCGGTTCTCGTAAGAGCGACTGAAGATTTCATCCAGTTTTTCAAAGTCGCGGTCGATGTCGGCGACAAAAATTGGACCGTACAGCATGTAGTCACGAAGACTCTTGCTGATTTCACTTTTGCCACCGCCGCTGACCGTGCATGGTTTGTGGCAAAAGATTCCTTCGGCCGCAGTACCAATCAAACGCCATGATGGAGCTGCTGGGTGCTTTTCAAGACGAATCTTGTATCCGCTTGGAGCGATGTAAATGTTCTTGGGAGTCAACGGAATACGTTGTTCTTCACCGTTCAGTGTCCATCGAACGCAGCGTTCTTCCAACGTGGCATAAGCATCTTCCGGTATGTAGATCACGCTGGGGTCTTTGCGATCAACCCCGTAGCCTTCAGGATGAACATCAATGAATGATTCATACTCCTTGGCAATGGTTTTGAACGACCGTCCGTTGTAGCGTCTGCTGTTGACCAGAAAGTCACTGCCCAATGAGTAGGACGCAAAAGCCAAGGCTCCACCTGCGTGCTCTTCTTCAGTGTTACCCATCAGATTTGTTGCAAAGCTGATCTGTGTTTTGACTTCCTTTTTGCAATAGCCGTAGTAGTTGTCGGCAATCAGGGTAACCATCACACCAGAAGCATCACGACAGGAGAGTTTGAAAGCACTGCCGTCGTTGTAGCATTCTGACTCGTCTTTCCAACACATTGAGTCCGTGCGTTGACGCTCTGTTGCATCATCCCAATGCGGTAGACCCAAATCCTTCTTGCGCAGGTGCACAAGATGTGGTGCCAAAATCACGCACCCCGTGTGTCCACTCCATGATTTGACATCGAGTGCCGCATCGTTTGCTGCAGTCAGCGGGTCACCCGCATTACCAAAAATTGACTCTACAAAATCCAAATTGCTGACAAGGCTGCCTGGTGCGAAGAAGCGTGTTTCCATGAACTGTGCTTCGCAATAGCCAGGCACTTCCGGACAGACCGCAGGTCTCAGTAGCAGTGAAACCCATGACTCAGCTGGTTTCGAAGATTCCGATGTATACGGCAGAAGCATCATTTCCTTCGGAGGCTGCATCGCCGCCTTGAACAAATTGACGAATGCATTGCGAGGTACCGCTCGCTTGTCTCTTGGAATGGAAAGCCCGTCCTCAGTGATGTGGAAGGTGCCTGCAGTCGTGCGACGATCGGCACGTGGGTTGTTCAGAACGCCATTCAAGCAGCGGTACGAGCTAACTAAGTCATTCTGAAAAGAATGCCCATTCACAGGCAGACTCAGTTCCCTCGCCATGCCGTGTCGGTCGAGTGTCAATGATCGGCTAGGCAGACGCAGGGGAACGTCCATGGTGCAGCCCCGAAAGTATTCCTGCAAAAAGGTTTCGATCCGTGAGTCGACCGGTGCACGATGTTCGGATAACAGCCGATTCTTTTCTCGAAGGCTGTTGAGGATTCCTGTTGAGAAACTCGCCATCGAATCAGAATTGTTGGCTTCGTCAGGCGTTGAGAGACCCGCAGATGCCATCTGGAAAGCGATGTAATTACGGAGTCGATCACGTTCTTGGGGACTTCTTGCCAGTTTTCGGTCCCACCCGGTCGCGCGTTGTAACTGGGCTGCTTCGGAGATCATGGTCGACACGTGGGTAGGCTCCTTTGTGGTTTGCCAAGTTCATTTATCGCCCACAAGATAACAAATTGTCGCGATTTGCGATTCAGTGCAGTACGGTCGTGCGGGAGCTAGAAGCCGCAAGGTTGTGCTGTTCAGCGTTCAGGCCCTTNGAACGTTGGAGTAAACGGCATAGAGCAGTTATCATGAANTCTGCATTTTCGCTGTTTATTGACCATGCCGGCCGGTAAATTGCTGAACTTGCGGACAATGACAAGAGCCGAATGTCAATCGAGGCGTGCGGGCTAACGGTAGGATTTGACTAGCCGTTTGCCCCTGCTGCTCGTTTTGTTGTCCCACATTCCCCCCCCTTTCTTTCATGAGTGAACCTCACATGATTCGTCTTTGCGTGCCTGTCTTAGTGTCTTTGTTCGCAACCGTGGCTCNCGCGGATGAGCGTTGGTTGGAGTTTCCGGGCGGCGAAGGACCGGGTGCTGGCAAACATATTGTGCTGGTTTCAGGCGATCATGAGTACCGAAGTGAAGAAGCTTTCCCTCAATTGGGAAAAATCTTGTCAAAGCATCACGGTTTCAAGTGCACCGTACTGTTTGCGATTGATCCCGAAACTGGTGAGATCAATCCTGAGAACGTAACCAATATTCCTGGCTTGGAAGCATTGGCTGATGCTGACTTGGTGATCTTCGGACTCAGGTTCCGAAATCTGGAGGATGACCAAATGAAGAAGATTGTGGACTATGCCGAGGCTGGGCGTCCCATGATGGCGTTACGCACATCAACGCACTCTTTCAACATTCCCGGCAATCGTAAGTTTGCGAAGTACAGTTGGAACTACGGCAAACCTGAGTACAAAGGTGGTTTTGGAAAGCAGATCTTTGGTGAAACTTGGGTGTCCCACCATGGTCAGCATGGTCGACAGTCGACACGCGGAATTGTTGCTGATGCAGCTCATCCCATTGCGATAGGAATCAAGGACGGTGATGTTTGGGGACCCACTGACGTATACGGTATTCGCTTACCACTCAGTGGTGATGCCCACACAATTATTAAGGGGCAAGTGCTTGTTGGAATGAGTTCTGACGACAAGCCTCTTGAAGGAAAGAAAAATGATCCCATGATGCCGATCGGTTGGACCAGAACCTACAAGGANGGGCGGACCTTCACGACAACGATGGGTTCTGCAGATGATCTTCCCAGTGAAGGTGTTCGACGAATGTTGGTCAACGCTGCCTACTGGTGTATCGGGATGGAAGATAAAATCAAACCAGATTCGAATGTCGACATCGTCGGTGAGTACGTTCCTACCAAGTTCGGTTTTGGAAAGTACATCAAAGGCAAAAAACCGGCTGACTATGACATGAAGTAGGCGTGTGACATGAAGTAGGCGCCAGTGTGTCTTGACCTGTTAACCCGATGATGCTGATGGACGACTTGCAAAGAGCTTTCTCGGCGCTCGTGTCGATTGATTNGACTGTCGTTGATCAGCAGCGGGTGACCGGCGGATGTATCAGTGAAGGTTGTCGGGTTGTGACCGAGGATGATCAGGGACGCCAGCAGCAGTGGTTTGCCAAAACGAACCGCGAGTCTTTTCTTGATAATTTTAANGCCGAGGCTGATGGGCTGACGCGTTTGGCGGCAGTGGAGGCCATTGAAACGCCGCAACCTGAGGTCGTCGGTGTTGCGGGTGATCAAGCTTGGTTGATTATGAAATGGATCGATCANNNGCCTCCCGGAAAAAGCTTTTTNCATGATTTTGGAGCCCGCTTGGCGGAAATGCATCGATGCACTTCAGGAACTCGTATTGGCTTGGATCGTGATAACTTTCTGGGGGCAGCCAAGCAGATCAATTGCTCTGAGGATCGGTGGATTGATTTTGTGGCTGAGAACAGGCTGGGTTTTCAACTTCGATGGGGATTCGACCAGCAACTGATTGACGATTCGCTGCGGCGAGATTGCGAGAGCGTCATTGCTGGCTTGGGTCANTGGTTGGAGGGACGTTTAGAGACTACATCGCTGCTGCACGGCGACTTGTGGAGTGGAAACTATCTCTGTGATGTCGAAGGTCGACCGGTGGTCATTGATCCCGCCGTTTATTACGGTTGCCGTGAGGCTGAATTTGGCATGCTGATGTTGTTTGGGGCGTGCCCAACCTCGTTTTANGACAGTTATCAGCAAGTCTTTCCCATGACCGCCGGTTGGCAGCGTCGTGTCAATGTTTATGTTCTTTACCACTTGCTGAACCATCTGAATCTGTTTGGCGGAGGTTATCATGGGCAATGCCAGCAGATGGCTGAACAGATTCTTCGTACCTGAAACGCATGTTGTGTCCGAAATTGCACACGCAGTTCACGTCTCGATTGCCACTGCATTTGCCAACCGAATTCACCCGAAAGCCAGATTCCTATCATGCTTGCTGCACGTGTCATTCCCTGCCTTGATGTTCATGATGGCCGAGTTGTCAAAGGCACAAATTTTGTCAATTTGAGAGATGCCGGTGACCCTGTTCAAGTCGCTCGCAGATACGAAGATGAGGGTGCCGACGAGCTTGTCTTTCTGGATATCACTGCGAGTCATGAAAAACGNGACATCATTCTTGACGTTGTGCGAAGGACTGCCGAACAGGTTTTCATGCCACTGACGGTTGGTGGTGGAGTTCGCACCATCGATGATGTTCGTTCACTGTTGTCTGCGGGATGTGACAAGGTTTCGATCAACTCTGCGGCATGTAAAGATCCCGAGTTTGTTCGCAAAGCGGCGGACCGATTTGGAAGCCAATGCATTGTCGTCAATATTGATCCCAAACGAGTTGTCAAAGACGGTGAAGAAGTTTGGGAAGTCCACATCAATGGGGGCCGGAAGCCAACNGGGTTGATGGCAGTAGATTGGGCTCGCGAAGTTGAGGCTCTTGGTGCAGGTGAAATTGTGCTGACCAGTATGGACGCGGACGGCACCTGTGATGGCTATGATCTGCCCGTTACAGCCGCCGTGAGCGAGGCTGTTTCCATTCCAGTGGTGGCTAGTGGTGGGGCAGGTAGTCCCGCCCATTTGGTTGACGCCATTCAAAAAGGAAAAGCTGACGCAGCCTTGGCAGCCAGTATCTTTCACTTTGGCCAGTTCACGATCTCGGAAACAAAACAGATCATGCGGGATGCAGGAATTCCTGTGCGTCTGGAATCTGGACANGTNGGTTAAGAGGNCTGCCTGCGAGCNGTCGATTGTCAGCGTAGTTCAGCCGCNTGAGTGATCTTGAGATCATCGATCTCAATGCCTTGGTCNCCGCCCTTTTGCATCCATAGCAGCTTGTGNTTTTTTGTGTTGAAGCAGGCGTGCTGTATCGTTTTGCTCCACCCTTGGTCACCGACTGAAATCGTCACCTTGCGATTTCGGAAGGCCACGTTCACGTCATGCCATTGATTTAGTTTGAGTTCGACCAAGTCTTTTGGCAGCTTCTGGCTGAGACGAAATGCACCACTCACTTTGTCTGCTGGGCGATCTTTGTTTCGACGGTCGGGGTGATTAGGATCCCGTGAGTGGTGGTCGATTTGAAGCTGAACACCGGTGGGGAGTAGTTTGACACGCAACAGATGATCAATACTGCCAAAACCATCATCACCATCAATGAAAAACCAGATCATGCTATCTTGCTGCAAGAAGCGGAAGCGAAAAGAGATTTCAAGGTCTTTGGTCTCAACCTTAAGAGGCGTGAGGTCCAGGTGGATCATGGGTGGGTATTTCCCACCGCTTTCCCCATGGGTCCAAAGAACTCCCCTTCGAACACGGCTGTTTTGATTCGGGATTTTTGTCTGAAAGCGGCTGGGGTCGAAGTTGTCAAAGTTCTCTGAGAACTCAAATGGGGCTTGGGCAGTCAAATCTTCCGCGGTATAGATCGCCAGCAGTTGGACGAGTATTCCAATCCATGTGATCGTCTTGATTGAGCTGGTGAGGTTCGCCATGGTGATATCTGAGATGGTTGGTCGACTTTTTTGCTTTGCATTGCAAGTTTTTTAAACCGGCGTTTGGGAGAAACCGACGCTTCCAAGTCAGCCGGATTTTGGCGTTGTGCCGCCAGATGCCGTAAAGTCAGGTAGTCTCACCTTGGCGGTTATCGGGCTGGTGACATGTGAAAAAGGCTCGAGCCATCAGTTCCGGGCTTGTCCCCGCTTGACCATTGTCCATCACCTCATAAAACAATGTCAGTGGAGCAAGGATGCGGTGGTGGCTCTTCGGGCAAAAGTACTGCTTGAGACTGAATCGTCACCAAGAGTGGATGCAAGGAAGCATGAGTGGTATTCAGTGGTGTTTGCTGCCCGGTTTTAGCTAATCTTTCCTTTCAACCCCAGATTACGAACGTGTCCGACGTCGTCCCAATTCGAACAGCACTGATTAGCGTCAGCGACAAAATGGGCCTTGCCGATCTGGCGGCAGGCTTACAGCGAGCCGGAGTCAGTATCTACAGTACGGGCGGAACTCGTAAACACTTGGAACAGTCGGGCATTGATGTGCTGGACGTCGCTGAGTACACCGGATTTCCCGAAATGCTAGATGGTAGGGTCAAGACGCTTCATCCCAAGATCTTCGGTGGTATCCTGGCGATCCGAGATCGTGATGATCACATGGATGCGATCAGTGATCACGACATTGAGCCGTTCGATCTTGTGGTGGTGAACCTGTATCCCTTTGCTGCAACCGCCTCGCGGGCTGGTTCGACTCGCGCCGAGTGTGTGGAACAAATTGATATTGGCGGTCCCAGCCTCGTCCGAGCTGCAGCCAAGAATCATAATGACGTTGCCGTGGCCACCAGCCCGGAGCAATACGGGGAATTACTTGAGCAATTGGACTCCACCGGTGGATCCAGTTTCGCACTCCGTGAACAACTGGCAGCTGATGCTTTTGATCACACTGCTGGTTACGATCGTGCAATCGCTGATTTCATGCGTGGTGAGAATATTGGTGGAGAGTTCCCCGCCAGTTTGCACCTCTCACTGAAACGAAAGACGCAGTTGCGTTATGGTGAGAATCCCCACCAACGGGCTGCCGTTTACAGCGATCCCAACGTCAGGTCGGCCAATGTCGTTTCTGCTCGGCAGATTAGCGGCAAGGACTTGTCTTACAACAATTTGCTGGATCTTGATTCAGCGTTGGAGATCGTTCGTGGTTTTGGTGGTCCCGCGGTGTCCGTCATGAAACACAACAATCCGTGCGGAGCTGCTACCGATGAGCATCTTGTGGATGCCTGTCGAAAAGCTCTTGCCGGCGATCCCCTAAGTGCATTTGGTTCGGTTCTTGGATTCAACCGTACTGTGGATACGGCAACTGCCGAATTGCTTTGCGAACCTGGTTTGTTCATTGAAGCGATTGTTGCACCGGACTTCGAAGCACAGGCTGTCGGTTTGCTGACCACGCGACCTAAGTGGCGAGAAAATGTTCGCCTGATGCAGGCTGGAAGATTGGACGAGCCGTCACAGCCGATTCAAAGGCGATTCATCAGTGGCGGAATGTTGGTGCAGGATGCCGATCGGATGACAAGCTCATCGTTGCAATGGAAAACGGTCACGGAAGAGCAGATCGAAGATGAACTTTGGGACGACGTTTCATTCGCATGGGAAATGGTCCGGCACGTCAAAAGTAATGCCATCGTGCTGGGAAAAGACACTTCCCTGATTGGTGTCGGTGCGGGCCAAATGAGCCGCGTCGACAGTGTTGAAATTGCAATCGAAAAAGCCGGAGAGCGAGCGCCTGGGTCGGTGCTCGCCTCTGATGCGTTTTTCCCCTTCCCTGATTCCATCGAGGCGGCCGCAGATGCAGGGGTCGTCGCCATCATTCAGCCAGGTGGGTCCCGACGTGATGGTGAGGTCATTGATGCCTGTAACCAGCATGGCATGCCAATGGTGTTCACCGGAAGACGGCACTTCAAGCACTAATGACGATTCTCGACCAGATTATCGTAGAGACGCGCAAGACGATCGAGACGGATCGTGGGCGGAAGCCCAGTGATGTGCTCGAATCGCTGGTTCGCGATTTGCCGCCATGCCGTGACTTTCACGCTGCTCTGGAGGCAGGGACAGCGGTTCAGTTGATCGCTGAAGTCAAACGCGCCAGTCCCTCGGCGGGATTGATTCGGGAAGATTTTGACCCGGTTCAAATTGCCCGTAGCTACGCGGACGCCGGCGCGGCATGCATCAGCGTTTTGACTGATGCACCGTTTTTTAAAGGCTCACTCGATTACCTGGTTGAGATCAGTAAGGCTGTCGAGCTGCCACTTCTGCGCAAAGATTTTATTGTCGATCGATACCAATTGCTGCAGGCACGGGCAGCAGGCGCAGACTGTGTTCTTTTGATCGCCGAATGTTTGTCGCCTGAACAACTCCTCAGTCTGCATGATCAGACGGTTGAACTCGGAATGCAAACCTTGATCGAGCTGTTCGACCCAGCGAATCTGCCCGCTGTCCTCGCGACAGGAACAAGGCTTGTTGGCGTTAATAATCGGAACCTGCATACGTTCGAAACATCTCTCGATCACACTCTTACACTTCGCCCTGATATTCCCGAGGACCGACTGCTAGTCGGCGAAAGTGGAATTCGCACTCACCAAGATGTTCAAGTATTGGGTGCAGGTGGTGTCAAGGGAATTCTCGTGGGTGAGTCCCTGATGAGGCAGCCTGACATTGGTCTGGCGACTCGGAAGCTACTGGGAACTGCCCAGTAGATGAAGCTTGCAGTAGATGAAGCTTGCAGTAGATGTGCCGCAAAGAATTAAACCGCAGTTCAGGTCGAGCGTGCCGCACATCAAGCGGGGCTTCGCGAGTCGCGATTCAGATTCTTTTGAGCCGGCTTAGGCTTCTGGCGGCGTGGGAGGTGGTTCGAAGGCGAATTCCTGCCACTTCACAGCTTTGTCCATCGGTTCAATTCGCATCACCAAATTGCCGTCTTGATAGAGTCGGACGGTCCCAGTGGACTGGCTGACAACGACGGAAATCGCCTTGGTTTTTCGCGTGATCGCTGCGGCAGCCCAGTGTCGTGCACCGAGGCCCTTTGTCATGGTCAGGTCTTCGTGCGTGACCTCCAGCATTTGCCGACTGCGTTCGATGACCCCGTCACTTCCGATCAGAAATGCGCCATCAAGCTGCGCGATTTCTTTGGCATCTTCTTGGACACGGGCATCGAGCAGGTTCCGGTGCTTTTTGTTGTATCCACGAAAGGGATCGACACCACTGTCATTGGAATGTTCCAAAACTTTGCGGGTATCACCGACTACAAACAAGGTGCCTACTGCTTTGCCCTCGCGACCTTCACGCCCAATCTGGGCAGCCAAGTCAACGACCACTTTGATCGTCTGCAATGGCACGCGGCTCTCAAGCATCTGCAGGTCACGACTGGTCAGTCGTCGCATTCGCTCATCGAGCTGCAAGTGGCTGATGGAATCAAGGTGATTCTGCTGAAAGCCACGATACAACGCTACGACTTCACCATTGGTGCGGATCAATTCGTCTGCAGCCGCTTCCAGCAACGCATGCTGCAGGCGTTCCAGCAGTGGGGCTTTCTCTTTGTTGAGTGCAACGGTTTTCAAACCAGCTTCCGAGGCACCTTCGAGGTCTTCCTGAGAATCCAACGCGACAATCACGGGCTTGCTCATCTCACCCGTCAATTCGACGATCCGCTTCCAGTCAGTCGAACCATCCAGAAGAATCAGCAATGCATCCGCATTCCGAGCCTGAAGTAGCGCTATGGCTGAGGAAACCATCGCGGAGTTGTGTTTGGTCAGTCGTTGCGTTGCCATCGACAGCCGAGCCCTAGGAAGAAACGGGACAGGATGTCAATACTCTAGTCGATGGTACGCGTTGCGGACAGGCAAACAACTCAAAAGATGATCAACGGCGGGATTGACTGCCCGATTTTGCCATTGAACTCGATTGCCATGCCTTGTCGCCACCGTAAGCACGTTCGTAATACATCGCGAGAGACCGTAATGCATGACCCTTGGGCCCAATTTTCCAGTCGTGTCCGCGTTCGGTGTAGATGGTGTTGGCCAGGAAGCGTACTGCATTGACCAAACGTGGTTCCTGCAGCTTGGCGTCAGGAGTGATTGTGAGTAGCCACTCCACCATATGACCTGTGGTCTGGATCTTGCGATCCATATCACCGTTGTCCTCGCGACCCTCAAACCAGTCTGTGCTCATTGAGCCATCGCGATTCTGCAGGCGATAGGCGTATTTCTCGAAATCTTCCATGAAGATCTCGGCTCGCTTCCACTGTCCGGTGATTGGCTTGCCAGCAGCACGTCGCTTCCGAAGAGCATGAGCAAAACCCATCAATCGGTGCGTTCCACCACAAGCTGCCCCCACAATCGACTGTGAAAGCTCTTCCTTGATCAAACGCTCGAAACTCCATGTTTCGCCGTCGGCGTTGAGCCAGATGGTGTCCGTATCAAGATAGTGGGATAAACCAATCAGTGAGAAGGTCAGTTCTTCCCCGGAACGGCAAGCCAGCATCTCTGACTCGACCATCTCACGTATCGAGAACTCCTCGTTTGAGGCGTAGACAGGGTAGTCGAGTGGCACATCACAAAGCGAGAAGACCGCTAAGAACTGAGCTTGGTGACCCTGCAGACCGACACCGCTGCGAGCGGAAATGGCGTCGTTTACAGTCGTTAGCAAACGCTGTCCTCGACATGCGTTATTTCCAGCGATCCAAGCGATTGCACTGTGCTTGCGATTGTTGACACGGATCTTGGTGTCTGCACCAAATACCATGATCGAGTGCAACATGCCCCAGTTGCTCCGCTCGTTGGCAGCTTCGGGTCTGGCATAGTGATACAACAGCCCTTGTCTGATCGTATTACGCATTCGCGTAACCGAACGCGTCAGCTTGATTGGCTCGGCAGGCCGACCTGTGTAGTCCAGCTTTGTGGCAAGTGGGTTGTCACTGCTAACGAACTGCGATGCAGGATTTTGCTTGGCTTCTTCTTCTGCCTTGAGTGACTTCGTCTCACTCTCCGCTAAGCCTGACTTATCTGAAACAGTCCCGTCTGACTGTAGTCGCAGCTTGCGAACCTTGACGACACCTTCTTTCTTCAGTTCATCATCGCTGCCCAGATCGGGCTCTTCTTGCCCAGTTTCTGAAGAAGCAGCGGTGCCCTTTTCGAGTTTGTCATCCACAGCCTCGCGTGGCGTCTTTTCAATTATTAAATTGTGGTCAGCATCAGATGTCTCAGCTTCGCTCGCCGTCGTTTCTGTGCTGACAATCGGTTCGCCATCCGT
>PAUV01000069.1 GCA_002712845.1 Rhodopirellula sp.
ATCTAACACTGGCACGAACACATCGAAGTATCGCTGGATTCGGCTTCCTCACGCACCCTAACCGTTACAGGCTGCCCGTATTTACTGCAGCCCGTTTAAACCCTTCATGCAACAGTAATTGGCGATATCGCGAGAGCCCGTTTAGTCCCACCGGTCTCCTTGAAGAACAGACGCCAAAACCCGAGAATCACCCAGTAATATTTAATATTTGCCGAAAATTCAGTCCTGAGACGAGGATGTGAAGGATTGCTGACAACATCACCGATATCTAGGTTGGTGAGGCGGTCTACCCGAGGCACCCACGATTTCCAATCGCCCCGAAAGAACTTCCGAGACAATATGTCTAAGGCGATTGACGCCGACTGATCAAAAACCATGCCTGACCCTTCGCACATCCTCGTCGTGGACGACAGTCCAACACAGCTTCGGCAAATTCAATTTTTGCTTGAAAGAGAGGGTTTCGTTGTCCAATCTGCCGCCGATGGAGTTCAGGCAACAGCTTCCATTGAAGACAATATGCCGATGCTGGTCGTGACCGACTTGCAGATGCCTGAGATGAATGGCTTGGAATTGGTCGCCTCCTTAAAAGAGACGATCCCATCGCTTCCGGTCATTCTGACCACCAGTCAGGGCAGCGAAGAAATCGCGAGCCAAGCATTGAAAGCGGGTGCCGCAAGCTACGTTCCAAAACGCGAATTGAACGATACCCTAATCCCTGTGCTGCAGCAGGTGATGGCGGTCAACAAAGCAGCCAAATCTGTCTCAAAAGTTGTCAAAAATGCGGTCGAAAGCAACATTACGCTGGAGGTCACGAACGACGAAGCTCAAATTCCAGACATCATTTCAAGGCTGGAATTGCCAATGGTCGAACTCGAGCTCTTTGATGAAGGCGAGAGAATGCAAATCGCCATGGCGTTGGATGAAGCTCTTTTGAATGCGATGATCCACGGCAATCTTGAGGTTTCTTCAGAGTTGCGNCAAAGTGATGACGGCGCACCCTACGTCAACATGATCGCCAAACGGAAAAACGAAGCACCCTACAGCGAGCGAAAAGTCACCATCAAGTTGGAAGCATCCAACGAACAAGTCACTTTTATTATCCGCGATGATGGACCCGGTTTTGACGCCGCAGCATTGCGTGACCCCACAGACCCGGAAAATATTGAGCGTGCAGGCGGGCGAGGCCTGTTGCTCATCAACGCCTTCATGGACGAAGTCAGCCATAACGAGCTTGGCAACGAGATTCGCATGGTCAAACGGAAAGCAAGCGGTGATGGCGAAGAATCCGACGACGCTGATGAGTAGAAATCTCAGCTGCTGCGGGCCCAATCTGTGATGGCGTGATGCTGACATCGCAGACCTGGCCTCCCAGATACCTGCTCATAACTCTGCCTAGGGTCAGGCACTTTCTAGCAGCGACTGGGTCCGGCACTTTCTAGCAGCATTCAATCTGTGAAACTGCTGAGCCAGACGACCCAGTTGAATCTCTTTTGCCCACGAATGCTGAGGTGATGCGAACGATGGAGATGCCTCGGCAGAGTGACTCCGCTGCTTAACCGCTACCCCTGTCGATACAATCCCAACGGCACCGAAGAATCGCCCTAGTTCTANCGGCGAATTTCGTCTGACTAACTGGGCGACCTCGTACATATCAGGATCCCATTTTCAAACAGGCAACACCAAGTCACCGGAATAGCAAATAGACGCCAGCGAGTTGCGAGTAAATGCTGCCGAAATGAGAAGAGCCTTTGCAAGTTCTTTAGACCACGCGGGGACTCGTAACATCTGCCGCTTCCCAAGATCCTGGGTCGTGAAACCAATCCCTGTACTTCAGGGCACTGTAAAACGTCTGTGCGCTGCGATACTTCTGAAAACTGATCTTTCNAATCTNGCTCACCCTATCACTTCCACAATCTGAATGACCGATGGCGATTCCTTCGATACGGCATACGCACGCCAATGACCATCCCGTGCGAGAGGATGGAGACTACGTTCTTTATTGGATGACCGCATTCCGGCGTCTCAACGACAACTTTGCCCTGGAGCACGCCGTTGATCGTGCTCGCCAATTTGGCAAGCCTCTGATCGTATTTGAGCCACTGCGTTTGCGTTACCGCTGGGCCAGTGATCGGCTTCACCGATTCGTGATTGAAGGGATGAGGGACAACGAGAAGTCATTTGGCAAGCGGGCTGTAACTTACTTTCCCTTCATCGAAACAGAATCCGGAACAGCATCACCCCTGTTGCATGAATTGGCAGCGAACGCCTGCACGATTGTTACCGACGAGTACCCATGTTTCTTTCATCCAACGATGATCCGTGTGGCTAGAAATCGTCTACCGGCAAGGCTTGAACTGGTGGACAGCAACGGTGTGATACCCCTTCGCACGCCAGAACGCACCTTTACTGTGGCCCACAGTTACCGGCGTTGGATGCAGAAAAACATTCTCGATAACCTGATGGAGATGCCAAAGGAAGATCCGCTGAGAGGAGTAAAACTTCCGCGTCTGGAGTCTTTACCAGATCAGATTTTGGAAAAATGGCCCCCGTCCGACCTCAGTCACTTTCTCGAGGGTGGTGGAATCCAGGCTCTTCCGATTGATCATGAGGTCAAAATCAGCACCACCGTCATCGGTGGTGCTGCTGATGCGAAATCGCGACTGGATCGATTTTTGAATCGCAACCTCGAGGTTTACGGTACCGACCGGAATCATCCAGACGAACGCGTCACAACCGGTTTGAGTCCGCACCTTCATTTCGGCCATATCTCAGCACACCAGATCGTTCGACAGTTGCTGGAGAAGGAAAGTTGGACGCCGGACCAGGCGTCTCCTGCCAATGGAAAGAACCATGGGTTTTGGAACACGAGCGAACCATCCGAGGCATTCCTTGATCAAGTACTGACTTGGCGGGAGATGGGTTTCAATCTCAGCTTCAGGCAGCCTCACAACTATGACAAGTTCGAGTCACTACCGGACTGGGCTCAAAAAACACTGCATGAACACGCTCACGACAAACGGCCATACCTGTATTCGCTCGAAGATTTTGAGCACGCTCAAACAGCAGATCCCATCTGGAACGCTGCTCAGCGCGAGATTGTTGAAACCGGTGTGATGCACAACTACATGCGAATGCTGTGGGGGAAAAAAATCTTGCACTGGACAAAATCCCCGCATGAGGCTCTGTCCATCATGATCGAGTTGAACAACAAATACGGACTCGATGGGCGAGACCCCAACTCGTACAACGGCATCTTTTGGGTTTTGGGGCGTTACGACCGGGCTTGGGGACCCAAACGCCCCATTTTCGGCAGTGTGAGATACATGACCAGTGAATCCGCAAGCAAAAAGCTCAGGCTGAAAAAGTACGTGGATCGTTTCGGACCCGGCCGGCTGGTTTGACTTACCAAATTGGCACAAACCCAGCTCAACGTCGGTCTAATGGGCCCTTCAGGCAAAAAAATTGGCTCGGAACGGCCGTCTGGAGCCGTTTTCAGGCTGAATCGTGCCGAAAGGCCTTGCCCAGCAGGGCGAGGCTCGATAAATTCCTCGATTCCCCGCAGTACGGCATCGTTCCGTGATCTGCGGTTTTCGATCCCGATCCATTAAAACCATAAGTTAATTCCGTGGTGGCCCAACCAACAACCATGGCCAAAAAAGGCCAAATCGAGCAGCAGTGGCATGTTGTCGATGCCTCCGATGAGGTCCTCGGTCGACTGGCAAGTGATATCGCTGTCGTCCTGATGGGCAAGCATCGTCCTACGTACACGCCTCACGTTGACTGCGGTGACTTTGTGGTCGTCGTGAACGCTGAGAAAGTCGGTATGACCGGCAAAAAAATGGATGATCGCCACTACACTTGGTACACCGGGTATCCAGGGCTTCGCCTTGAGAGCTACGGCGATCGGAAAGAGCGAAAGCCAGAAGATTTGATCTACCACGCGGTTCGTCGGATGCTGCCAAAAAACAAGTTGGCCTATCAGATGATCAAGAAACTCAAGATCTACTCGGGTCCTGATCACCCCCACACTGCACAACAGCCTGAAACACTCCAGCGAACTGGCAAAAAAGTTTCGTAGCCAGAAACGCTTGTTAAACGCACTCCCAACAACACACCCCTAAGCAGCATTTGAACCTATGGTCGCCGTCAAAAAGGACAAGATTTCCGGAGATGCACTCGGCACTGGCCGACGAAAAAGTAGCGTAGCTCGCGTGCGTGTACGCCCCGGAAGTGGAACGATCACCGTTAACAGCAAGCCCATGTCGGATTACTTCGTTAATGATCAGCATCAGGCTGCGATCGTTGCGACACTTTCCGCTGTGGAGAAGTCCGATCAGGTTGACGTCCTGGTTCGCGTTTCAGGCGGTGGCATGACCGGCCAGAGCGGAGCCGTTCGCATGGGCTTGGCTCGTGCGTTGGTAAGCATGGACGAAGCTCTTCATGAAACACTTCGTGAGGGCGGGTTCTTGACTCGTGACTCACGTATGAAAGAACGTAAGAAGCCAGGTCTTCGAGGTGCTCGTCGCGGCGTCCAGTTCAGCAAACGATAACTCGTTTGCGTTCTCTTGATCGCCTCGCTGGGTTGCTTGAGCCAAGGCTGTAGAAGACATCGATATCCCACCTCTCGGGGGGCGGGATAGAAAAAATGTCCCGCACTATTGTGCGGGCAGCGCATATTGTGCTCACTGTTGAACTTGTGGCTCACGCTTGACCATTCCGATGTGAACAGTGTCATTGCCACTCTCTCGAACATCGATACAACCGATGTCATGGTGATTCCGTTTCACCTTTCGAGAGCGATTCCTGATTTGAGGTTTGGTTTTGGGAAATAAAGAAGAGGCCTTCGAAGTCGAAGGCACCGTCACGCAAGCATTGGCAAATACTCGATTTCGCGTGCAACTGGAGACAGGCAGCGAAGTCATGGCACACGTTGCCGGTCGAATGCGAAAACACTTCATCCGTATCGTTCCCGGCGATAAGGTTAGGGTCGAGCTGTCACCCTACGATCTCACCAAGGGTCGGATTACCTATCGGGAGAGATAGGGGAGCAAACCCTTCTCGAAAGGGAGTGTTCACAACGACCGCAGGCGACTCGGGTGTGTGAGTTGAGCCTAAGGTCAACCGATTGCGTCAATCCTGAGTCCGTTACTTAGTTAAACTAGCTATCAAAGTCGGCTTTGTGCGCCCCATTTCGGATTGCTCGTAGCCAAGTCAAAGTGGCTTTTTTTAGAAGAGTCCCGAAACTGTCACTACGGTCTGCGGGTACATAGTAGTATGCGAGCCTGAGCAAACGGGCTGTGATTCTGGTTCGTCTTAGTCGCACGTCCCATTCGGTTGCTCGAAATTCCGAACAGTCAAATTCCAATACCCGGCGGGCTCAGTGTTCCGCCAGTCACTGCTTCCCAGAGGAAGGTTTTTACAATGGTGTTCTCGAATCGTTTGATTCGCCGTGGCTTGATGGCCTCCGCGATGGCCATGGGGCTCGTAATCTCGGCTCCCACCTCTTGGTTGCCGCAAGCAACAGCCCAAGATAGCGATGCTGCATCCACTGAGCCCGTCCTTGTTGTGACTCTCGGGTCTGTCAACAAGCTGACACAAGACATCAATTATGTCACTGGAGTCGCTGGCCAAGCACAAGCTGGTGGGATGTTTGGTCTGCTCGCAGGCACGTTCACCCAAGGCTTGGACATGACCCGACCGATCGGCGTGGTCGTTCCTATGGTCAATGGGATGCCCCAGCCACTCGCCTTGCTTCCCACCAGCGACATCAAAACAGTGCTGAAGCGATTGGAAGCTCAAACAGGCCCTTATGATGAAGAGAAGGATGGCACACTCCGAATCATCGTTGGTGCGAACGTTGTTCACATCCAACAGAAGGGTGACTGGGCAGTGATGGGCACAGCCAAAGACGTCCTCGCCCTAGCCCCGAAAGATCCCAGCGCTCTGTTTGAAGGCATGGGAAACGACTATGACATCGCCGTGCGAATGAAAATGCAGCAAATCCCTGCGGAAACACGCGGCATGCTGACAACTCAACTCAAGATGGGCTTTGAGCAGGCGATGGCTCTGCAAAATGGTCCCGACGCCGAAGCCAGTCGCGAGGCGGCAGAAAATGCCATTGAGCAACTTGAACAACTAATTGAAGATACGGACCAGTTGCAGTTTGGATTCAATATCAATCAAGCCGAGCAGAAAATCACCATGGGTGGCAGTTACACTGCCGTTCCCGGAAGCAAGCTTGCAACGACGTACGACGGCACGAAAGCAATCCCCTCTCAGTTCGCTTCGGTGATCCGGGAAGATGCTGCGGCCTACCTGCACCAAGCCGCTTCCATCAGCCCAGAAGCGATTAAAGACAGCNAGGCCAGCATGGAAGCATCCTTGGGTGCNATNCGTTCNGCGTTGGACAGNCAAGCNGGNCTGACANANAGCCAAAGAGATGACATCAATGCCTTGGTAGATCGAATCATTGAGCTNTCGGTCAAGTCCGCATCAGAAGGAAAAAGCGATCTCGGTGCGTTGCTGTTGGCAGATGAAGACGAAGGATTCAAATTCGTATTTGGTGCATTCGTTGCTGACGGAAATGAAGTTGCCGCAATCGCCAAAGAGGTTGCAGCAAAAGTTGAAAACGAGCCAGGTGCACCTGAGTTCAAATTTGACATCAGCGATTACAACGGCGTCACCATGCACTTGGTTGAGGCCGATATCCCAGCATCACAGGATGAAGCCCGTCGCATGTTCGGCGACAAGCTGCGTGTCCACATCGGCACCGGCAAGCAGTCCATGTACTTGGCATTTGGCAAAGACAGTGACAGCCTGATGAAAGAGCTGATCGACTCCGGTAAAAAGAAGACTTCGGCTGATCGTCCTGTCGGTCAAATGCGAATGACCATGATGCCGATGCTGAAGTACGCCCAGTCGATCGAGTCCAACGACGCTGTGGCTGCCATGATTGACGCCCTGACTAGATCCCCTGACGAGGGTGACATGAGCATCGTTGCCGAATCCATTGAGAATGGTCAGAAGTTCTCAGTCGACATCGGCGAAGGTATCCTTCAAGCGATCGGCGCTGCAGTGCAACAGGCACAGCAGGCACTGCCTGCTGGCCAGTTCTAAGCGGCCCTTTACAACGAAAAACATTTTCTAAAAATGTCTCGTTGATGATCACTACAAAGACCGCCGGAAATCCCACCGGCGGTCTTTTTTTTGATACGTGTAGTCAACCAGAACGAAAGGATGCCAATACTGTGAACCCTCGAAAAAAAAAGATGATTTTCGCTGTCTGCTTTGTCGTCGGCATGGTCGGCGGTTACTACTACTACCAAAGACTCGACAGCAGCTCCAATGAGGTCGTCAACGCTACACCCACCGCGACTGAAAAAATTTCAAATACTGCGACGACGATGTCTGATGTGCTCGACATGGCGAAATCGGCAAGAACACATCTTTCAACAACATTGAATGACTACACCGCACGTTTCGTAAAACAGGAACAGGACGCCAGTGGAAAGATGACACCTGAATCTGAGATTCAGTTGAAGGTACAAACACGTTGCCGCAATGAAACCAACGACGCTCCCCTGCGTGTATATCTCGCCTTCAATGCACCTCAGAATCTGAAAGGACGTGAAGTGATCTGGGGTGCTGATCTCTTTGATGGGACGATGGCCGTCCATGAAGTCGGCCTGTTACTTGGATTGAAAACCCTATGGCTCGATCCAACAGGCTTCCTCGCCATGCAGGGACAACGGTATCCCATAAGCGAGATTGGTATTATGAAACTGATCGATAAATTGATTGAACGTGGAGAAAAAGATAGAGACAACCCCGACATTCGCGTCAACATCATCACGGATCAGAAACTGGACGACATACCTACCGAGGTGATCCAAATCCGCCGCACTAAGCCCTCGAACCAAGAAGACGATTTCTCCTTGGCCGAAATCACCCTCGATCCTGAACGTCAATTGATCCTTGGCTACCGGGCATTTGGCTGGCCGGTAGAACCGGAAGGTGAGCCAGTCTTGCTGGAATCGTACACCTATCATGATGTGAAAACCAACGTGGGACTCACTGAAGCTGATTTTGATCCGAAGAATTCAAAATACAATTTCCCGGCGCTCTAACCATTAGAAACATGGCTACGAACTGAACAACCGCCGGCAAACCAGGAATGCTACAAGCACCTATATTGATACTGATCAGCACTTCGTTGCACGTGACAATCCAGTACAAAAAACAACGGTGCCGCACAAATGATTGTGCCATTATTCTGCCGGCACGTACTCAAACTACCTTTGCAATTTTCACCCGAAGGCCTGAACAACAATGATCCATGACCGCCTACAGCATCGTTTTACTATTTTCATTGCTGCACTGATTTCCTCATCGTTTGCCTCTTCATCGTTCGCCTTGGCTGATGATTTNCCGCAATGGCGCGGAGTCAATCGNGATGGNNNANTCAATGAANACAANCTGATGCAAGAACTGCCTGAAGGCGAACTGCCACGAAAATGGTCCGTGCCGATTGGATCAGGCTACAGTGGCCCCACTGTGGCAAAGGGGAAAGTCTATGTGACGGATCGCGGCATTGGAGAATCCGACAATCAAGTCGAACGCATCCTCTGTTTCGATGAGGAAAGTGGCAAGCAGGTGTGGCAACACAGCTACAAAGTCAATTACAACGACGATGAATACAACATTGGCTACAAGGCGGGGCCGCGGGCAGCGGTCACCATTCACGACGGCAAGGCAGTTTCAGTTGGTGCGATGGGAGACTTAAAGTGCCTTGATGCATCCTCCGGCCAAATCATCTGGGAACATCAACTGGCGAGTGAATACAAGGTCAAGATGCCAATCTGGGGCATCACTGCCGCACCACTGATTTATGAAGACTTGGTGATTCAAATTGCTGCTGGCTCAGCTGGCGCATGCGTGGTCGCGTTTGACCTGCAAACGGGCAAAGAAAAGTGGCGAGCGATTGATGAACTTGCTGGCTACAGTGCACCGATCATGATCCGTCAGGGCCAGCAGGATATCGCTGTATGCTGGACGGGTGAGAGCGTGACTGGCTTGCATCCAAAAACGGGCAAGACGCTGTGGAGATTACCCATGGAATCAAGAAATATGCCGATTGGTGTTGCGACTCCTGTCACCTCAGGCAAATACCTCTTTGTCTCGTCATTTTACGATGGCTCAATGCTGATCGAACTGAACCTTGAGAAACCTGAAGTCAAACAGGTATGGCGGCGAATTGGCAGAAATGAACGCAACACTGATTCCCTGCACTGCATGATCAGCACTCCTTTGATTAAGGGANAATACATTTATGGTGTCGACAGCTACGGTGAATTAAGATGCCTGGACCTGACCACCGGTGACCGCATCTGGGAAGACACCACCGCCGTTCCAAAAGCTAGATGGGCTACCATCCATACCATGCGAGATGGGGATCGGGAAATCATGCTGAATGACCAAGGTGAATTGCTTTTTGCAAATCTGAACCCCAAAGGCTTCGAGGAGTTGTCGCGAACAAAGTTACTAGCTCCCACGCTTCGGCAACTTCCACGACGAAACGGTGTGACATGGGCTCACCCAGCGATTGCCAATGGTGTCATCTTTGCACGAAGTGATAGTGAATTGGTCGCTGCCCCTTTGACCAAATGACGATGAAAATGAAAACCACGTCTCGCCTCAGTTGCATGGCAATCGTTCTTTTTGGCCTTCAACTGACTGTTGGTTTTCACTTCGCGTTAGGGAAACATCCTGACATTGTCATGATTGCGATCGATGACCTACGTCCGATGCTCGGGTGCTATGGTGATCANAGGATCAAGAGCCCCAACATCGATTCACTGGCGAAGAGTGGAATTGTTTTTGAACGAGCGTATTGCCAGTACGCAAAGTGCGGCACTTCACGGTTGTCGCTGATGCTGGGACTCAGACCGGACTCGATTGGGATTTTCAGCAACAAGNCCACGGAAGCCGAAAAATTCCGTGCCAATCATCCTGATGTCGACTCGATTGCCCGCTGGTTGAAAAAATCGGGCTACTTCACGCAAAGCTTTGGCAAAATTTATCACGACGGTTGGGACCATCAAAATGATTGGTCGACCGACTCGCAGCCCGGACGCGACGGGGAAATGCTTGAAGTCACAGACACCCAGAATGTCTCTGGGCCAACGGTTATCGCCGAGCGACTTGACTGCCCTGTTCTGCAAGCTCCTGAGGTTGCGGATGACCACCTGTTTGCCGGTCGCATGGCAACGAAAGTTATTGACACGATCAATCAATTCGACGACCCGAACCCTCTTTTCCTGGCCATAGGTTTTCGAAGACCCCATTTGCCATTTGTCGCGCCTAAATCCTACTTTGATCAATATCAGGTCGATGATTCATGGCTGGCGACCAATCAACGTCCCACGGCAGATGCACCGTTAATGGCATGGTTTAACTCAGATGGGTACGCAGGTTCGGCTCGAAAAGCCGGGCTAACCATGCCACTGCGTCCTGACTTTGACGAGGCAAGAGATTGGAACGGCTATGAAATGCGGAGCTATCGAGGCGTCCCTAACAAAGGCCCGATTCCCCGCGCAACGCAACTCGAATTAGTCCATGCTTATGCAGCGTGCATAAGCTATGTCGACGCACAGATTGGTCGCGTTCTGGAGCACATGAAAAAGTCACCGCGATTCAAAAATGCCGTGATTTTATTGTGGTCCGATCATGGATGGCACTTAGGAGAACACTCAGCTTGGGGGAAAATGACCAATTTTGAGATTGCTACGCGTGTTCCCTTGATCATATCCGCTCCCCAATTGACCCCGGGTCGTACCAATCACCTTTCTGAATTGGTTGATCTCTACCCAACGCTCTGCGATCTCGCACAAGTTCCCAAGCCCGAACACTTGGAAGGTGACAGCCTGCTTCAAGCACTGCATCAAGATAACGGGTCGGAAAACCGGCATTCGAAGTCAGTAGCACTGAGTCAGTACACCCGATTTCGTGACAGGTACATGGGGCGTGCAATCCGCACCCGGAATTACCGTTATGTAGCCTGGTTTGATCAACGCGAAAACAGGATTGTCGCTCGCGAACTTTACGACCATCGGGTTGATTCAGACGAGAACAACAACTTGGCTGCACAGAAAGAACATGGGGCGACAGTAGCAANTTTTGACAAGCAACTGCACCGTCTTTTCAAGTTNCCCATGCCTGTACCGTGATTCTGAGATCGACGACTGGAATTTCCAGCTAATTCGTTAGACTATGTATTCCCACAGTCTTCTTCCATTCTTCCACTGACCTTAGCTGACTTCATGCCACACATTGGACCCATGATCGCCGCCTCCGCAAAACTGGGACTCGGCTACGCAGAGCGTTTACTCAAAGACATACCTGATGACAAATATGCACGTTTCGCACAGGTGCAAGACACAATCATCGAGTCAAATCATCCAGCTTTTATTTACGGGCATCTTGGTCTCTACGCCTCGCGNGTAATCGCTGAACTCGGCTGTGACGCGTCAGCCTACACCCCATCCGCTGAATACGAAGAAATATTCTCAAAGGATGCTGTGTGCGTTGATGATCCGGACAACTCTATCTACCCAGCCATGGACGAAGTGAACAATCACTTGTTCACCAATTATCAAGCCGCCATTGCCGCGCTTGAACAGGCTGAAGATGAAGTTTTCCAGCAACAAAATCCAAACGAGGCCATGCGTGAAAAGTTCGCAACCATCGGAGCGATGCACGGTTTCTATGTAGGTGGTCACTTCATGATGCACATGGGCCAAATGAGCGCATGGCGTCGAATGGCTGGCTTAGGCCCTGCTTGATTGCCGCTAGTTGCCGGGTGGATCTCTACCAACCATTCCCGACCGTGCTGGCTTTCCAGCTAACGATCCGCTTGCGGGCAGTCGCAAACGAGTGCTTCATGCGGATTGCTGGCGTGAACTAACGACCTTTGAATTCAAATTCAAATCGACCACTTCATCCGAAGAAATCTCACATGCACGACTGGAAACCCACCTCATGGCAGAACAAAACCGCTGCCCAGCAACCGCTGTATGACAACCACGATGAATTCGGCAACGTGGTGGGTGAGCTATCGGAACGCCCGCCGCTGGTCACCAGTTGGGAAGTGGAAAGGCTGAAGAGCCAGCTCGCAATCGCAGCAAGTGGAAAAGCGTTTCTGCTGCAGGGTGGTGACTGCAGCGAAAGTTTTCAGGCCTGTCGCGCTGATCCCATTGCGAAAAAGTTGAAGGTGTTGCTGCAGATGAGTCTGGTGCTTGTCTATGGAATGAATAAACCGGTCATCCGCGTTGGCCGCATTGCAGGACAATATGCAAAACCGAGGTCCAGTGACAATGAAACTCGCGATGGTGTGACCCTTCCTTCTTACCGGGGTGACTGCGTCAATCGAATTCCCTTCACAACGGAAGATCGAAAAAATCGCCCGGGATTGCTTTTGGAAGCCTACAGTCGATCAGCTCAAACACTGAACTATTTACGAGCTCTTGCAGAAGGAGGTTTCGCAGACATTCATCATCCTGAAAACTGGGAACTCGATTTTGTAACTCAGTCCAAGAAATCCCAGCAGTATCATCAACTAGTCGCAGGAATAAGTGACTCTCTTCGGTTTATCGAAACCATCGGTGGTGTCGCCAGTGGCGACCTGTCTCGTGTTGATTTTTACACTTCCCATGAAGCACTGTTACTACCCTATGAGCAGGCACTGACTCGCCAATCCATCAGCGGCAGTGGTTGGTACAACCTTGGAACCCATTATCCGTGGATTGGTGACCGCACTCGGGCGATTGATGGCGCACACATTGAGTACTTTCGTGGAATCGAAAATCCGATTGGGCTTAAAGTTGGACCCACTGCTTCGCCAACAGAATTGATCGACTTGATTGAGATTTTGAATCCTGGGCGGCAAGCAGGGCGACTGACGCTCATCTGTCGTTTCGGTGCACAAAAGATCAAAGACTGCTTACCGCCTCTGATCGAAGCGGTACAAAAGGCCAAACATCCCGTGCTATGGTCAATCGACCCCATGCATGGCAACACAATGACAACAGATAGCGGCATCAAGACACGTCATTTTGATCAAATTCTGAGCGAAGTGCGTGACTCCTTTTCAATCCATCAAGAGCAGGGCTCAATCGTCGGTGGAATCCATCTTGAATTGACGGGAAATAACGTGACTGAATGCATCGGTGGCACAGGGGGCCTACAGTCGACCGACCTGAAAAGAGCCTATGAAAGTGCTGTGGATCCAAGGTTGAACTACGAGCAAGCGATGGAAATTGCTTTTCTAATTGCTGGCCAAGCTCGAAAGTCATACTGACCCAGCGCTCAAGTTCCGATACGAATGCAGCCGCTGTCGGTGTCCCTTTCCCTGGAATCACTCAGACTCCAATGTCCCAGCTTCCCCGAACAGATCGCAAAGCGAGTCACTCAGAACAACCTGCATCCGGCACCCTGATCCAAGATGCCGTAACGACGGCAGTCATGAAACTGAGGGAAGGTGAGGTCGTGAGTTTTGGCGACATTGCTCGAAAAGCGGGTCATCCCCGCGCCGCCCGAGCTGCTGGCGCCATTTTAAGCAAATCTGGTGACAGCCTGCCGTGGTGGCGTGTTGTCTATGCCAATGGGCACCTGCCACCATGTAACCCCAGCCTTCAAGCCGAACGATTGATGTCGGAAGGAGTGCAATTGCGTGGATTCCGCGTTCTGGCATCACCTCAGGGTCGTTTCCGATCTTCTCAATCCAAGACGGATTCATAATCCATCACGGAATGATCTGGCGACGGCTCAAATTTGTAGCAATTCCGGCTAAACTACTTAAGTAGCTAAAAGCAAACCCCCACTGCACAACCCGCGCAAGCTCACTCAACGACATCGAGCCGAACTTCATGAGAATGATGACCACACTGAAGGTTTTATTGACGCTGTCGATCACTGCATTCAGTTGCCTGACGACCTCGGCAGCAGAACATCCCAACATCCTGTTCATCATGTCTGATGACCACACGGCGCAGGCAGTCGGAGCTTACGCCACCTTATTGAAAGATCTCAATCCTACGCCCAATATCGATCAGATAGCTGCTGAGGGAATTTGCTTTGACAATGCGTTCTGCACCAATGCGATCTGCACACCCTCCCGAGCGTGCATCATCACTGGGCAGTACAACCACATCAATGGCGTTTTTGATCTTGGTGGAAGAATCGAACGAGAGAGACAGACTCTGCCCAAACTGATGCGATCCGCTGGTTACCAGACAGCAATGATTGGTAAATGGCACCTCAAAGTTGAGCCCAATTTTGACTACTACAAGGTGTTGCCCGGCCAAGGAAAATACTTCAACACAGAATTCAGAGTTCAAGGCGATAAAAAGTGGCCTAAAAATGTGGTCAAGTATCCCGGCTCACACTCCTCTGATGTTATCACCGATGCAACCCTCGACTGGTTCAAAAACCATCGCGATACTGACAAGCCATTTTTTGTCTGCCACCAATTCAAGGCGCCGCATGACTACTTTGAAAGTCACCCTCGGTATGACACTTACTTGGCAAACACGGATATCCCGGAACCCGAATCGTTGTGGAACAAACCTGATACCTGGGGCTCACTTGCAACGCGTGGATACAAGGATGAACTCGTACCCCACATCGGAACTTCTATCGGTCGACGAAATCCGCGACGGTCCTATGCCGCCGACCTTCCACTAAAATTCCCTGAGGAATTCGAATGGGACTACCGAGACCCGAACCTATCCAGCGAACAGGTCAAACGACTCTCTTATCAGGCCTATCTGAAAAAGTATCTCCGTTGTGTCAAAGGTGTCGACGACAACATGAAACGTCTAATGGACTATCTGAAAGCAGAAGACCTTTATGACAATACGCTAATCATCTACACCGGGGATCAAGGTTTTTGGCTCGGTGAGAAAGATTATCAAGACAAACGCTGGGCGTATGATGAGTCTGCACGCATGCCCTTCATCGTTCGATACCCAACAGCAATTCCTCAGGGGGTGCGCAGCGATGCCATCATCGAAAATATCGACTACCCAGCCTTAATGCTTGATTACGCAGGGGTTTCAATACCAGCAGAAATGCAGGGGCGTTCGTTCCGCCAAATTTGTGAAACTGGGAAAGAACCGGATAACTGGAAGCAGGCCACCTACTACCGGTATTGGATGCACATGGCACACCATGACAATCCGGGTGAAATGGCGATGCGTACCAAGACCCACAAACTGATCTATTTCTATGGCTGCAATTACAAAGGGGAATCCCTGACGCCCCCGGCTTGGGAACTGTATGACCTGATGGCAGACCCGAACGAACTGAATAATGTTTACGACGACCCTGACTACAAAGCTGTTCGAGATCATCTGAAGTCCCAGTTCGCACAATTGCGACTTGAGATTGGAGATGACGGGTCACACTACCCTGAATGTGAAAAATTTGTCCAAGAGTTCTGGGACTACGATCAGGCAGACCNTGAGAAAGCAATCAAAATNTCNCGGGCTTTCCTAGAACAAGCGTGAGTCCGAACTTNCAGATATCAANAAAAAGCAAAAGTAGTGCTGCACAAAACTTTGCGTCCTCNCATTGCGCAGCGCNAAGCCACCGCCTTCAATNGAGACACCTGCTTGATTTGANGTAGCATGACTATGATGCAGGTTGAGCGTGNCCTACGCCNTAGGGCACTACCCNGGCGACACGCNTGCTGNGTCCAAACAATNCATCCATTGGTGCAGCGGACAAGAATTCCTTCTGATGCTGATTCCCTGTCGGACAAGCATCCCATGCACTACGATTTATTGGCACCACGCGTCCGCCATAAGACCACTTCCAACGAGCCTAACGAATGAAACACATTCGGAACTTTTGCATTATCGCGCACATTGACCACGGAAAGTCAACATTGGCAGACCGACTCATACAAGCGTGTGGTGGCGTGACGCAGCGTGAGTTTCAGGACCAGATGCTGGACTCCATGGACATCGAACGAGAACGCGGCATCACAATCAAGAGCAATACTGTTTCGCTGTCATACACTGCAAAAGATGGTGAAGAGTATCTCTTAAATCTCATTGACACACCCGGCCACGTCGACTTCTCTCACGAGGTACGACGATCTCTGATGGCGTGTGAAGGGGCGTTGATGGTTGTCGACGCATCTCAGGGTGTTGAAGCGCAAACGGTGGCAAACTTATATCTTGCCCTCGAGTATGACCTGGAACTGCTGGCGATCATCAACAAAATTGACTTGCCTGCTGCTGACGTTGATCGTGTACGCGAAGAAATCGATTCGGACCTCGGCCTTGATCCATTCGCAGCAATTCCCGTATCTGCAAAAACAGGTGAAGGTATCCAGGATGTGCTCGAGGGAGTTGTCACCCAATTAACCTGCCCGACGGGAGATCCTGATGCTCCTCTCAAAGCATTGGTATTTGATGCCCACTTTGACAAATACCGCGGCGTGATCCTGCAATGCCGGGTGGTACAGGGAACATTGAAACCACGGCAGTCAATTCACTTCATGCACTCCGGACGCGATTACAAGGTTGATGAACTCGGCTACAACCAATTCAAGTTGAATCCAAAAGACCAACTGAGTGCTGGAGAAGTCGGCTACATCGTGGCTGGCGTCAAGAGCGTCCAGGACATTGAGATTGGTGACACGATCACAGCACTGGACCGTCAAGCCGACGAACCAATCCCCGGATACCAGGAAGCTCGCCAAGTCGTCTTTTCATCGGTATATCCGATGAGCACAGATGAATATCAGGATCTGACCAAAGCACTCGACAAGCTTGCCATCAATGATGCTGCCCTGACCTACGAAAAAGACAGCTCCGCGGCACTTGGCTTTGGCTTCCGATGTGGGTTTCTCGGCTTACTGCACTTGGATGTCATTCAAGAACGCCTGCAGCGTGAGTTTGATATTGGACTGGTCATCTCCGCTCCCTCTGTAAAGTACAAATTGAACCTGAAAGATGGCACCACAATTGAGGTTGATAACCCCAGCTACTGGCCTGACCCCACCAATATTGATTCTGCTTCAGAACCCTACATCAAGGCATCTATCCTTACGCCTGAAGAGTACGTAGGTCCAGTAATGGAACTGTGCCGGGAACATCGCTCTGAAACTCAAACGATGAACTATTTATCAGCTGGCAGAGTCGAGGTAAGCAGTGAGATGCCGCTAGGTGAGGTGCTATTCGACTTTTATGGCAAACTCAAAATGATCACGCGTGGGTACGGATCGTTTGACTACGTTCCAATCGAATACCGCACAACTGATGTTGTCAAAGTAGACATTCTCGTCAACAAGGAACCCATCGACGCGTTGGCCTATCTAGTTCACCGAGAAAAAGCACGGGCAAGGGCGTTACATTACTGCGAGCAATTAGCAGAAGCGATTCCAAGACACCAATTTAAAATTCCCATTCAGGGAGCCATTGGGGGAACGATCATTGCACGCGCCACCATTCAGCCCTATCGCAAGGATGTCACTGCAAAACTATACGGTGGTGACGTGACTCGGAAGAAAAAACTTCTTGAGAAACAAAAGAAGGGAAAGGCCAAGATGAAACAGTTTGGTAGCGTCAATATCCCTCAGAAAGCGTTCGTTTCGGTACTACGCGCTGACAAAGACTGAAATTCAAATCGTGGTCAGATGAAATGCTGCCTATCGACTTGAGATAGCGTAAACCACGCATGCGGTCATGACTTTGCCGTGAACATTTTGCAGCTACGATGATCACAGGCAGCAACGCATTCACCAGTTATTAGATGGACACTACGGCAATGCCCCGAACCGCCATGGGCGCTCACACCTTACCCGGTGAGTATTTCGCGTCGCGAGAAGTATACGATCAGGAAACCGAACGAATTTTTTCGAAGTCATGGATCTGCACGGGAAGAGCTTCTTCCATCCCCAATCCCGGAGATTTCTTTCTACATGATCTGGACGGTGAAAGTCTCATCATCATTCGTGCTGAATCGGGGCAGATCAATTGCCTCTACAATGTCTGCCGGCATCGCGGCACCAGACTACAAAAAGAACCATGTGGTCAGGTCAAAAGCAGATTGCACTGCCCCTATCACGCATGGGCCTACGATACCGATGGCAATCTGAAGTCGGCCCCCAACATGATGGGGACAACCGATTTTTGTGAACAGGATTATTCTCTTCAAAGCGCGGCTTGTGTTGTCTGGCAAGGATTTATCCTGATCAGCCAAGAGCAACAAGTCTCCTCTTTTAATAACGACTTTCGTAATGTCCTTAATCGCTTTGATGATTGGGAACTCAATCGTCTGGTAAGCGCCCATGAGATCACCTACGAAGTGAAAGCGAACTGGAAAGTAATCTTTCAGAATTACAGTGAGTGCTATCACTGCTCACTTGTGCATCCGCAACTGCGTCCGATCACCTCTGCAGAAACAGCATCGAATGATTTCGAAAAGGGGCATTTCCTCGGGGGACCTATGATTCTGGCGGACGACTATCAAACCGTCACAATGAACGGGAAGTGGTGCGGCTCACCGCTGCAAAAACTTTCCACAGAAGATTTGCGTCGAGTCTACTTCTACACGCTGTGCCCTTCTCTGTTCATCAGTCCACATCCAGATTACGTTTTGACGCACCGCATCGAGCGGGTTGATGTCGACTCGACTCGCATCGTTTGCAACTGGCTATTTCCCGCAGAAGTCGCGGCTTTGGACACCTTCAATGCAAGCGAAGCGATTGAGTTTTGGGACCTCACCAATCGCCAAGATTGGGAAATTTGCGAACTGACCCAAAAGGGAGTCCAGTCGCGCGCCTACCGTCCTGGCCCATACTCCGGGCTGGAAAGTATGTTGGCCGCGTTTGATCGCCATTACCTTTCGTTGATGGCAATCGACTCAGAAACGTAACGCGAGACACACCTAACCGTTCGTGGCCATGCCATGCAGGTCGTGGCCAACCAGATCACTTCAATCTGGCATTCGCTGAGTTCTGCATCGACTCAAATGATCCGGTCTCGCAGAATTTCTTCAGCTGCGTTCATTCCGCAAGCACCCATGACTCCCCCACCCGGATGACTGGCGGCACCGCACATGTACAGACCCTGAATGGGTGTCCGATGATCTGCCCAACCGGGTACAGGTCGCATCATGTGGAGCTGGTTCAAATTCATTGAGCCCTGAAAGATGTTTCCGCCTGTCAATCCATAAGTACGTTCGATGTCGACAGGACTCAACACTTGACGATGCTCGATCGCGTTCGTAATGTTCGGCGCATACTCGGCAACACGCTCCACACAACGATCGGCAAATCCCTCCTTGATGTCATCCCACACCAAGCCGTCTTTGAGTTGATAAGGAGCATACTGCACAAACATACTCATGATGTGCTTGCCCTCTGGAGAGATTGTCCGATCAACACTCGTAGGGATCGTGATTTCAACAATCGGATTTTTGCTCGGTTCGCCATACTTGGCATCGTCATAAGCCCTTTCAACTTCTTCTAACGTTTCACCAATATGAATCGTGCCGTTGTGCTGCGGTGCGATACCGGTTGACGGAAGGCATGTGAAGTTGGGCAACTCCGAAAGTGCCAAATTGATTTTGGCTGTTGCAGAGCTGTAATCAATTCGATCAACAGCCGCACGGAAGGGAGAAGGCAGATCACCTTCCTTCAGAAAGTGATTGAAAGTCAGATTAGCATCGACGCTGGAGGCCACGACAGAGGCACACAATTCACGGCCATCGCTCAGCAAGACGCCGCGAGTCTGATTTTTTTCAACCATGATCTGCTGGACTTCGCATTCTGTCTCAATCGTCACACCCAGTTGACGACAAACGGTTGCAATGGACTCGGACAAGGCACCCATGCCACCCTCCACGTAGCCCCAGACCCCACGGGCTCCTCCCGCTGTTCCCATCACATGGTGCAACAGCACATACGCGGTTCCAGGCTGGGAGATCGAAGCGAATGCGCCAATCACAGCATCCGTCGCAAGCGTTGTTTTTAGCACCTCGGTTTCGAACCATCGTTCCAATACAGGCCTCGCTGCTGCTGTTAAGAGCTCGATTCCCTCGGGAATCGTTTCTTCCATGGAAGCCAATGCCTTACGCAGCGCCCATCCCTTCTTGAGATCGCGTATTTTTTTACCCATTCCAATTCGTCGCCAACTAGCGGGCAATGGTAATAGATCCGGGGCAGCTTGATTCAGCACAGGCTCAAGATGCATCGCGACATCCTCAAGCACTTTCTCATAATGCGTGAAAGATTCTGCATCAGCCTTACTGAAACCGGCGATCTGATCGTAATTCTGTTGCTTGTCCGCCCCCAACATCAAGTGCCGCCCATCTCGCATCGGGGTAAAGGAAGATGGGACCCGCGGCAAGATGGTCAATCCATTCTGTTTGAGTTGCAGGTCTGAAATGATTTCAGGCAACAGCAAACTGACGACATAAGAGGCTGTCGAAACCTTATACCCTGGCCACAGTTCCTCAGTCACACTGCACCCCCCCAGCATGGGACGACGCTCTAGAACACAGACGCTCTTTCCACGCTTGGCAAGGTAAGCAGCAGCAATCAAACCGTTGTGCCCGCCGCCGATAATGATGCAGTCATACTTCGCGGATTTGCTCGAATTTGCCATGGTCTCTGCCCAGCCTCGGGTCATGCTCGTTGGATCAATACAGACTCTACGCTTGATCGCTCCTACAGCGAAACGGTCATGCTACAACCATTCAACCATTCAACCGCATTTACCGCGAGGACCCGTACTTGAATTCGCTCGAATTTGATGCGATCCAATCTTTTTTCGGCGTGCAATTCTCACTGGCCAGTCAATCAACTGCCCTTAGTGACGGCTGCGATTGAGTCATAGCACCATCAACAAATCAACAAATCAACAAATCAACAAATCAACAAATCAACAAATCAACAAATCAACACAGCAGGAAACCAGCCAGTCGAGCAACTGTAACGCAACGCAGTACTCAAATAACGTGAGACAGCCCTGATAATTCAGCTTCGCATTGATGTCATACCAAAAAACATATTGCCTTCGAATCATCTATCTACCGCTCAACATCTTCCGTTCCGGCGACGAGTTTCTCGCAGCAAACAAGCCAAACACACCAAGTCGCAGAGTGCATGCGATGCACAAATGCGAGTGATGTCGTTGTTTCCATGTTCCATGGATCTAAAATTTCTCAACGAATCGCAATGACAGCTCATCATCCATTATATTTCGGACCCAGATTCTCCCCGCCCAACAGGAATTACCCATGCTTCGATCCACCCTCTGTCTTGCCCTGACACTTTCTCTGGGTTCGAGTTGTCTTGCTCAAAAACTCGTCGCCGAACCAACCAATATCAATCCAGACCTGCCCAATGTTCTGCTGATTGGTGACTCCATTTCGATTGGCTACACGATGCCAGTTCGCAAAAAGATGGCCGGAGCAGCCAATGTATTTCGTCCTAAAACAAATTGCGGTCCGACCACCAAAGGCGTCGCAGAGTTGGACAAATGGTTGGGGGATCGAAAATGGAGTGTCATTCATTTCAATCATGGACTACACGACCTGAAATACATGGGCCCCAACAACGAGAACCTGGCAGACCC
>PAUV01000070.1 GCA_002712845.1 Rhodopirellula sp.
AAGTCGATGGCACTGTTCATCTTCCCTGCCATATCTCACCTGCCAGCCCCAGCCAAAGAGCCAGCATCATGCATGCCCATCGTTCAGCGGTCCTCATCACGCTATTTTCCAGCAGCCTGCTATTTTCGATCAGCTCGCTCGTTGCTCAAGACACAAAGAAAAGTGCCCCGACACTGTGCCAAGGTAATTATCACTCGGAAGCAGACGCTGTCGCGCAGTTGGCACGAATGGCAAGCACCTATTCCACTCTTGAACAATGGCAGGACCGTTCAGCAGCTATTCGTCAACAGATCCTTACTGGCGCGAAGCTGATGCCGTTGCCCGCCCGGACGCCACTGAATGCAATCATCCACAAGAAGCGGGACTACGACGGGTATTCGGTAGAGTCAGCTGCATTTGAAGCACGACCAGGTTTCTATGTGTATGGAAATTTATATCGTCCGCTCGGCAAGAAAGGTCCGTTTCCTGCGATCCTGTGCCCTCATGGCCATGCAACCGGTCCTGCAGGTGGGCGACTGCGGCCCGACCAGCAAAATCGTTGCGCTACCCTGGCTCGAATGGGGGCAGTGGTATTCTCTTATGACATGATTGGTTTCGGCGAATCTTTGCACCACGGATGGAACCACAAACACAATCAGGCTCTCACCCTACAAACTTGGGGAAGCATCCGTGCAATTGATTTCGTTCAGGCTCTTGACGATGTCGATGACAATCGAATCGGAGTTACCGGATGCTCTGGGGGAGGAACGCAAACATTCCTCCTAACAGCTGTTGATGATCGGGTCACCGCATCAGTCCCCGTTGTAATGGTATCGGCACATTTCTTCGGTGGCTGCCATTGCGAAAGCGGCATGCCGATCCACAAAACAGCAGAACTCGAAACCAACAATGCTGAAATTGCTGCGCTTGCCGCACCGCGGCCGCAGCTACTCGTCTCAGTGGGTGGTGACTGGACAAAAAACACACCCGTTGTTGAATACCCGTACATCCGCAATATCTACACACTTCATGGGAAACAGGCGAATGTCGAAAACGTCCATTACCCAGGACGCAAACACGGCTACCAATACCTGAAAAGACAGGCGATGTACCCCTTCATGGTCAAACACTTGAAACTTGATCCTTCAGGTGTCTTCGATGACACCAGTGAACTCTACGACGAAACGGCGACTACCATCGAAACACCAGAGCAGATGTACGTGTTTGATGAATTACGCCCCTACCCGGCAAACGCTCTGAAGCCAGGAAGCCCAATCTCCCTCGAGTGAGCTTCCCCACCGTCATTGAGCAAGCCCTGCAGCTACCAATTTTAAATTGTGTTCATCGAATCTTTGCCCGAATGACCACTTAGCGATTTTTGCACGGATCGCCACACCTCGTTGTCCCAACCACACCTCGTTGTCCCAACCACACCCTGCAATCCCAACCAGACCTCATGCTATCCCGACGCTTAATCACGAAACTCCTCACTCTCTCAGCCATGCTGGCAGTTGACTCTGGATACAGCTTCGCACAGCAATCCAAAGATCCGGCTGGCCTTGCTGTCCGTGTGATGAGTTTCAATATCCGCAACGGGCGAGCCAATGATGGTGATAACAGTTGGAAGAATCGCAAAGAATTTGCTGCGGACGTGATCCGGGACGCGAAACTCGATGTGGTAGGTTTGCAGGAAGCGTTCCGATTCCAGCTGGATGATTTGCGTAAACAGCTACCCGCTTTCAAGGAAGTCGGAGAAGGGCGAGATGGCGGCAAGCAAGGCGAATACTCCGCGATCCTTTATCGTGGCGACCGCTTCACCGCATTGGAAACTGGGACGTTTTGGTTGTCAGACACGCCCAAGGTAAAGTCCCGGAACTGGGGCAACCGTTACTTGAGAATTTGTACTTGGGTTCGACTGAAGGAGAAAAACACAAGCCAATGCTTCTATGTTTACAACACGCATTTCGACCATCAATCCCAGAACGCTCGCCTGAAATCAGCACAACTGATTGCTCAACGCATCAACGACCGCTCGCACAAGAACCCACTTCTTCTCACGGGTGACTTCAATGCTGATGAAGATAACCCGGTAATACGGTACATCAAAGATAAAGAGCCGACTTTACCCAACAGCCCAATCGCTCTTGTGGATACCTTTCGAAGAATTCACCCTGACGCAACGTCAGTAGGCACAGGCGGCGGGTTTGAAGGCCGTGCTGACGGCAAAAAAATCGATTATGTATTTGTTCAACCTGATACAGAAGTGGTTAGCGCCAAGATCATCCGAACGGAACGGGATGGGCGTTATCCATCGGATCATTCCCCTGTCAGCGCCGAGGTTCGCCTGCACACAAAATGACCCTTCAACAGCACGCCAATGTCGGACCTGGAATGCTCGCTGTGCAATTCATGATCCTGTTCAATGCCTAACGACGGCATCCAATCGAGCGATGAATCAAAGCCCGAATTCTTGAAGTTGTATGGTTTGAAAAATCATATCTGCACGGGATGATTCGTACAGGATACCAAGGGTCTTGTCATCCACCATGACCAATGAACTGTAGGCTCCGCCGTCCTCATCCAGGAGAATTTTTCTGGTCCAGGTTTCCCCATCATCAAGACTCATTTGGACCGTCATTCGTTTTCGCTTCGACTTGGTTCGCGGATTGGAGAAAAACAGAACGCTGCGTCCATCGGCAAGCTGATGGGATAGTAGGCTTGCCATGCACACTGGTTCGGGGAGACTACCGTGATCCGAAGAATGGATTTGCCATGATGCCCCCAGATCGCCAGTGACGCTAACAGCGCGACCATTTGTGTCGCCCTTATCCTTTCGATTTCGGTTGTCACGGATATTCAACATCAAACGACCATCAGACAGTTCGGCCACAGCACATTCGCTGGTATCAGACCGTGCCGCTGCGGAAATCGTCCACGACTTACCGTGATCCCCGCTCCACATCAGGTTTGAAAAAGGCACCCCTTTTTCATCGCGCCCTTGAGTTGGCATCACCAACGTTCCATCCCTCAGTGTGATTCCATTTCCGGGAGCAGGCGCAAACAGATACCACGCGGGATCCTTAAGTTTCGCAGTCCAATTTTCTGGCTCGCTCCAACTCTTCCCGTCATCATTAGACTTCACCATCATGAACTGTGACGATTGACTCAGTTTCAAACCGGGCTCGGACCCGCGATCTCGCCATTGGTGGGTGCCGGGCTTTCCATGAGTCCAGACAGCACTGACAATCACCTCACCTGTTTTCTTGTCCACAAGAATATTGGCATCGGAACACCCATTCAGGTCCTCTGCCAGACCATTAAACGTTCCCATGTCCATGATCGGGCGAGGCTTCTCCCATGTTTTCCCTCCATCTGTCGAGCGTGACAGACCGATGTCCATGTGCCCCTGCAGATCTCGACGACTGCGATATCGCATATCGTAAACCGCCAGCAGTGTCCCATCGTTGGTGACTGCGATCGCGGGTATCCGAAAAGTATGACAATCGTCATCGCCCTGGCGATGGATCACCACAAAAGGCCGGTCATCCTGCGCAATGACAGAGGATGCAATCAACCAGAAAACCAGCAACACTGGAACAAGCTTCATTATTCTTTCTCGGAAAAATCGTGGGGATCGTACTTGAACTTGCATCCCAATCTGGTCACGCCACAACACACCAAAAATTCGATGGTGGAATATGCGTGTGTGAATTGTGCCTGACGCAGTCCGTCGTTCTTCATATTTTCGTACGGTAGATTCTATCCCAAAAGCTTTCCTTCGCAGCATGGCTTCAGACGCGGATTTTTCGGAAACTCGAACAGTCACTGAACGAAATTAAAAAAGCGGCTAGAATAAGCATTGGGTGGTGCCCAAATCTTACGCATTTTGCCTACCCAAACCAGCAAGTGGAACTGCAACGGAGGATGAATTGCGTTCCGCCTTACCGTGTTCCCGTTGATAAAAGACAAGCCCCCTGAACTCAGTGACTCCAATGCCCATAACGTTCGCACGCAATCTATTCACCACATCATTGCTGCTGACAGCGATCTTCGGCATCTCACAAATCACCAGGGCTGCACAACCTGCCACCAACCCAGTCGCGTCAAAACAACGGCCAAACATTCTTATCTTGATGACTGACGACATGAGTCGGCGTTGCGTGATGGCTACCGGGGGAAGTCAAGCCATCACACCGAACATTGACTCATTGGCTCGTCGCGGGACCGTGATGCAAAATACCGTTCATCAAGGAGGCTTCAGTGGAGCAATCTGCACCTGCAGTCGAGCGATGATTTTGACCGGCCGCCCTCTTTGGTCCGTCACGCCCGACCGACTTTCGTACGCAGGACCAGCAAATCTGAATACTGCAGACAAACTGTTTCCAGAACAATTTCGTGAAGAGGGCTGGCAGACGTTTGGAACAGGGAAATGGCACAACGGGAATGCGGCACTGCTCAGATCATTCGACCATGCCGAAGCGATTACCGGTGGCATGCTTCCTTTCAATAAGCGTGATCGCGGGGGGGCCAAGGACAATGCAATCGAAATCGGAATGATGAACCCCACTTGCCAACGAATTGCGGGGCCCGGAAAGGTCGAGAAGCATCAAACCAACGGGTGGAGCACCGACGTTTTTTATGACGCGGCTGAAAACTTTCTCGACTCAACCTGGGATCAAAAGAAACCATTCATGATGTACGTCTCAACGAATGCTCCGCATGATCCACGGCACGTTCCCGATGACGTACTCGCTCGCTTCAAGAATGTTTACGAGCCACCAAATTACCAGTCAATTCATCCCTTCGATAATGGCGACATGCTTGTGAGGGACGAGATGGTTTACAAGCCGCCCCATAGTCCTGAAACAGTGCGTCGTGAGCGTGCCATCTATTTGGCGATGTGCGCACAAATTGATGATCGTATTGGCCAACTGCTCAACAAACTCGATGCAATGGGGCAGTTGAAGAACACACTCATTTTGTTCACGGCCGACCACGGCCTTTCCGTCGGCGAGCATGGTTTGATGGGAAAGCAGAATCTTTACGATGGATCATGGCGTGTGCCAATGATCCTCGCCGGTCCGGGTGTGCCGTCAGGAAAATCCCGCGAAGGCTTTGCCTATCTGCATGGGATCTATCCTACCCTTGCTAAATTGGCAGGGATTGAGGCCCCCGCCTACACTCAACAATTTGGCTTTCACGACGTGATCCAAGGCAAAGCCACTGGGCAACCACAGCTATTTGGGGCGTACATGCCCAATGTAAAAGTCCCCAATGGTGTACGCGCCGTTCGTAAGAAAAACCATAAACTGCTGTACTACACGCACAGCGGTCGCCGGCAACTATTCAACCTGAAAGAGGATCCGTGGGAAACCAACGACTTGATCGGTGACCCCAAACACCAAAAGACAGCCGAGCAATTGATGGCTGCCTTAGAAAACTGGATGGAAAAAAGCGGGGATCCTCTGGGCCGCGAATAACACCAACACCTGCAAGTCAAAGGCCCAAAAGCTTTGGAATCACGCAGATCACGAGGCCTCCCAACCCACAGGCGATTCCAACGACTCGCATCGCGGCACCGGAGTTATAGCCGGGTGCGATTTCCTGCGGATCTGCTTTCCATAGCCTGCCCCACCCGCGATAAACCGACCAAACTGCCTTGGGGAACGCAAAATGGAAAAAGCCAATCAACGCCAAGGGCCCGCCAATACCAAGGCATAATCCCCAACCCACAATTGACACAAACGTGTCCATGAATCACTCCATTCCAACAAACAAGACTTCAGGGAACAAGACTTCAGGGAACTCATTCCCACTATAGACTCAGGCTTAAATAATATAATCTCGGGCGCGCGACGTTGAATTTAACAAGATCAAGACTTCTGCCCCCAAGTTTCTAACCGCCCAAACTTTCCGCAGCGGCCCAGTTTGGCTCGCTTTGTCCGCTCGCAGCGTTTCGCTCACCTAATCACGAAGCTTCCAAAAAGAACGTGTCAATCTCACAGTGAGCGTGACCGCTTCCCCGGCCTCAGATCTGTGTAGCCTTCAGCGGCGCGGGGATTTCCGCGAACACGAAAGACTTCAACCCAGTGCTCATCGCTATCGACAGCCACCGTGGCGGCATTGGCATACCGCATTGTGTAGCCTGCTCGTCGCCGATCTGACTGATTGGCTTCAGACCCGTGAATGATGAAAGAATCATGAATTGATAAATCGCCTGCTTTGAGTTCGATCGGAACCGCTTGCCCTGCTTGAAGCTGACTGACTGCCACTGTTGTGCCAAGCAGGTCTTCTCCACCCGTCGATATCTTTTTCATGTTGGGATGATTAGCCTGAGTGCAGGGAATCACATTCATGCAACCGTTGTCGGTATCCGCATCATCAATCGCCAGCCAAACGGTACACACATCAGTTCCCTGCACCGAATGCCAGTAAGTATTGTCCTGATGCCAGGCAACAGGCAAACCATCAGTGGGTCGCTTCACGATCAAATGCGACATGATCAAGATCAAATCCGGCCCCAGAATTGACTCCACCGCGTCGAGTACGCGAGGGTGACAACACAGTTCCAACCAAGCGTCGCCCCCCTCATGTGCGTGAGGTTCAACCAAAAATTCCGGGCGTCCATCGGCCTCAACCTGTTGTCCATCCTTGTAAACCATCATTTTGGCCGGCATTGCCTCCAGTACTTTCCCCAAGTCCTGCTGCACGGAGGCAACGGTGCCAGCATCCAGTACCCCGCGAAACACGCAATAACCGAGCGAATCATATTGCGATGGATCCTGATTCAGTTGTGGCACCTTCATTCCTTTTCATTCAGTGTGACGTGTCATGCACAATCCGGCCGCGGCCCCCCTACAAATGAGTTGCAACGGGCAAGCCGTCTCACAACAGGGTAAACTGGGGGTATGCTCTGATAAATAGAGCTGACAGCTTAACATTGATGTGGTCACATTTCGTCCCTTGTTTACTTTGGTGCCATGCGGGTTCCAAGCCTTTCCTACCTGATGCTCTCGTGGGGTATGCTGCTTTTCTGCATGCTATTGCCTTGCACGAATCCGCGAGCCTCTGCAACGGAGCAGGAAGACTTTTTCGAATCTCGTGTGCGCCCACTACTGGCACGCAAGTGCTACGAGTGCCATCGGCGAAAAGCAGAAGGTGGCTTACGCCTGGATTCTCTCAAAGACATGCTTGCTGGCGGGACCTCCGGCCCCGCAATCATTCCTGGTAAGCCCGAGCAAAGCCTACTGTGGCAGGTCATAGCACAGCAACATGGTGAAATCACAATGCCACCCTCTGCTCCGCTGAAACAGGGTGAAGTCAATGCTTTTCAAAAATGGATCGCGGATGGTGCGGCATGGCCAAAACCAGTTCGCTCTTCCAAGATCGGCCCCAACCAACACGGGGGTACTGAAGAACATGGGGGGCCGGACAAACATGGAATCACCGAAGAAGAACGCAATTTCTGGTCTTTCCAATCGTTAAGCCAAGCTGAAATCAAGAATGCAAGTGTGAAAGCAAACTCCATTCAGGATGCAGCCAAAAACCCAATCGATGCGTATGTCACAGCTGCCCATTTGGAACGTGGCCTCGATGCTGCTGGAACTGCCACACCACGGGCGTTGATCCGCCGCATCACGTACGACCTGACTGGTTTGCCTGTCACACCGAAAGAGAGCAGCGATTTCGTAGCCGCTGCAACGAAAGACACGAAACTTGCAATCAAAGCACTGGTCAATCGCTTGTTGTCGTCGCCCCATTACGGCGAACGCTGGGCTCAACACTGGCTTGATCTAGTTCGCTATGCCGACACAGCTGGTGACGCAGCCGACTTTCCGATTCCGGAGGCCTACAAATATCGCAACTATGTGATTGACGCATTCAATGCAGACAAACCCTATGACCAATTCATCAGAGAACAGATCGCAGGTGACCTTCTGCAATCAAGCGACGAAGACGAGCGTTGGGAACAAACCATAGCGACCGGTTACTTGACAATTTCACGTCGCATTGGTGTGAGTCCGCAGAATCAACCGCACATCACCATCGAAGACACTCTCAATAACCTGGGCAAAACTTTTCTCGGCCTTTCAGTTGGTTGTGCGAGATGCCATGATCACAAATTTGATCCGATCCCAACGGCCGACTACTACGCCTTGTACGGAATTTTTTCAAGCACGACCTATCCACACGCGGGTGCCGAACACAAACCGTACCGGCAGGATTTTGTCTATCGAATAGGGGACCAAAAGGCGAAAGAGAGTCTCAGCGTTTTCCGCAAAGAATTGGATAAAATTCGAAAGCAGGAGAGAGCAGCCTTTCAGCGTTACCGTTCCTTCCAAACCGAACCGATCAACATCCCGGGCTACAACCGCGAGACTGCGTGGAAGGAAGTACTGGAACTGAGAGACCAGATTGCAGCCCTCGCAGAAACATTTCCCCCCCTCGAAATGGCCTATGCGGTCAGTGAGGGAGATTCCGGCGATGCAGCGATCCAAAAACAAGGAAACCCCAAGGCTTTGGGGCCAATGGTGCAGCGGGGGTTCCTACAAATCCTTGGCGGACAGACGCTCGATGATTCTGTTGACCAAAGCGGAAGACTGCAATTAGCAAACTGGATTGCAGATCGCAACAATCCGTTGACCGCGCGGGTGATCGCCAATCGAGTATGGCACCATCACTTTGGTCGAGGGATTGTGAGTTCAACCAGTGATTTTGGTGTGCGAGGAACCAAGCCTTCCCACCCACGACTACTCGATTTTCTGGCAGCCTACTTGATACAGCATGATTGGTCGATCAAAGCGTTGCACCGACTGATCATCAGTTCGGATACCTACCAACGATCCAGTCAGCGTATTGCGAGAAATGTGGAAATTGATCCTGACAACATCTATCTTTGGCGAACCAATCGCCGCCGTCTTGATGCAGAACAACTGAGAGATTCAGTCTTGGCCATCAGCGGAAAACTTGACATGGGCTTAGCACATGCCCATCCCCTGCCACATCATCTGACCTATTACTTTCGACAGCACGAACCGTACGTGGGAAACTTCGATAGTGACCGGCGCACGATCTATCTTTTTCGTCAAAGAATTCGCAAGAATAGTTTTCTGGATACGTTTGATGCACCTGACGGCAACCTTCATGTTGGAGTGCGGCGTCCCACCACGACCAGCTTACAATCCCTCTACTTCATGAACTCAGCATTTGTGCAGGATGAAGCACAGCGGATTACGTCACGCATGTTCGCCAGCAATTCAGACTTCGACGGGCGAATCACATGGTGCTACCAAACCCTCCTTGGCCGCCAGCCGAACAGTTTAGAAATCGAACAAACGCAGCAGTTAATATCACAAGCCAGCACGACATCCGGAGAGCAAACTGCATGGTCAAGTCTCATTCGTGCAATGCTTTCGAGCAATGAATTCCTTTTCGTGGATTAAAACTTCATGTCAATCCATCGACGTCGCTTCATACGATCTCTGGCAGGTGGTGGTCTTCTGCTACCGGGGATGCTGTCCGAAATCATGGCAAGTGAAACTGCGCCGAATCCCGATCCACTGGCACCCAAACGTCCGCATTTCGCAGCGAAAGCCAAACGAGTTATATTCCTGTTCATGACAGGGGGCGTTTCTCACGTTGACACGTTTGATCCCAAGCCTGTTCTGAATGCAAAACACGACGAGCAACATCGGGCCCGCAACTTTTACAAGGGAAGTGGCTGGAAGTTTCGTCCCTATGGTGAATGCGGAACCGAGGTCAGCGATCTGTTCCCACACATTGGCAGTCAGGCCGATGACCTATGCATGATTCGTTCCATGACGAATCTTAACGGTGATCACTTCGGAGCCACTATCGGGCTACATACGGGATCGGCGACCTTCAATCGACCAAGCATGGGATCATGGATCAGCTACGGGCTGGGATCTGAAAATGCGAATCTGCCAGCTTTCATGGTGCTGTCGGCAGGCTTGCCATACGCGGGAGGCCAAGTTTGGGGATCAGACTTTCTGCCTGCGGTACATCAAGGCACAAGGGTCATTCCCGGAAGCGAACCAATTGCCAACATGCACCGCCGCCTCGAAACGGCAGAACTGCAGCGGACTGAACTGGACATGCTGTCTTACTTCAACCAACAGCACCTCAAAGACCGCCAAGGCGACTCACAACTCAGTTCACGGATCAAGTCGTTTGAAACAGCCGCTGGCATGCAGTTGGAGGCACCTGAGTTATTTAATGTCCGCCAGGAGTCGCAGTCGACCCTTGATCTGTACGGACTTGATCCTGATGACACTTCCAGTTTTGCCTGGCAATGCCTTGTTGGCCGGCGCATGGTTGAACGTGGCGTGAGATTCGTAGAACTGATTGACGGCGACAGCGGAGTGGACCGAAACTGGGATGCGCACGCCGAACTCACCAAGTACGATCGCTTGGCCCGAAACGTGGACCGCCCCATCGCCGCGTTACTGCAAGACTTGAAATTGAGGGGAATGTTCGATGACACGTTGGTGGTGTTTACCACCGAATTTGGACGCAGCCCATTCGTAGCTTCGCCGGGTACCGACGGTCGAGGTCACCACTCGCGAGTCTACAGCACNTGGATTGCAGGAGCAGGCATTAAAGGCGGTATCGTCCATGGCAGCAGTGATGANCTGGGAGACAATCTTGGTGATGATGAAGTCAATGTTCATGATCTTCAGGCGACAATTTTACATCTGCTTGGCATGGATCATAAAAAACTCACCTATCGACACGCTGGTCGTGATTTCAGGCTGACTGATGTTCATGGCAAAGTGGTCCACAAGTTACTCTCTTGATCCAACCCGAGCGTTTACAGTCGAGAGTGCAGCGTTTGCAGTCGAGAGTGCCAATAAAACCTCTCCGCGCTGAGCCCTTGAAATCAGAAACGGGAATCCCGCAAACCACCTCGCAAGCGACTCCCAACGCTTTCACGTGCCTCCCTCTTGGCACTGCAAGTGCATCTGAGCGTCGAACCGCATCAAGTATGAGCCAATTTGCGGCGTCTGGGCAATTTTTCGCGTGGTAGCTACAAGACGGTCNCGGTACAGCGTATAGAATGTTTCTATNGGAGCCCCCTTAGGGTAAGCCNTGCTGGCACGTCCANCCCGTCGAATTCCCACCGCGCCCCAACCCCACCCAAATTGAATGAATCTGATGACGCCTTCTATCCGTCAATGGTTTCAAGCCTTGGAAAGCATTTTGGCCTTGGCCNTGATCGCCTTGGTTCCAGCCGCGACACACGCAGCCGATGCGCAACAACAAGTCGATTTCAGCNGGGACATTCTGCCCTTGCTCTCAGAGAACTGCTTTCAGTGCCACGGTCCCGACGAAGCGACTCGCGAAGCGGGTTTGCGTTTGGACCAGCGTGACGGAATCTTGGCAGAAGCCGATTCCGGTATAGCGGCAGTGATTCCTGAATCAGCAGAGACCAGTGAACTCATAAAACGCATCATCAGCGACGATGCGGATCTNTTGATGCCACCGCCAGAATCAGGAAAGAAGCTATCTGCCACGGACATCGAACGCCTCAAGCAGTGGATCACCACAGGAGCAAAGTGGTCGGTGCATTGGGCGTACGAAAAACCCGAATCCAACGATCTNCCGGCATCTGACAAAAATTGGGAACACAACAACCCAATTGATCTTTTCATTCTCGCAGGAGTGAAANAAGCAGGCTTATCACCGTCAGCGCAGGCCAGCAAAGAAACCTTGATTCGTCGAGCGACGCTCGACTTGACNGGACTGCCTCCCACCATCGCAGAAATCGACCAGTTCCTTTCAGACGAATCCCCCAACGCATTTGAACGCGTGCTTGACCGTGTAATGGAATCACCGGCCTACGCTGAGCACATGACAAGAATCTGGCTTGACGCTGCCCGTTANGCAGACACCCATGGCTTGCACTTGGACAACGAACGCTCCATCTGGCCCTACCGCGACTGGGTGATTGATGCATTCCAAAAAAACATGCCATTTGATCAATTCACGATTGAACAGCTTGCTGGTGACCTGCTACCCGAACCAACCCTGCAACAGCGGATTGCAACAGGTTTCAACCGTTGCAACGTGACCACCAGCGAAGGGGGNTCGATCGACGACGAGTACTATGTCCGTTATGCAGTGGACCGGGTTGAGACAACGTCCACCGTCTGGCTTGGGTTAACGTCCGGTTGCGCTGCCTGCCATGACCACAAGTTTGACCCTCTGACGCAGAAGGAGTTCTATCAGATGTTCTCCTACTTTTTCAGTTTGACCGAAAGAGCAATGGACGGAAACAATTTGTTACCGCCACCGGTCGTCAAAGTACCCAGCCAAGAACAGGCTGCATCAAAGGTAAAGCACCAACAGAACATCACGACCCTGAACAACAGTATCACCGAGTTGATTGGCAGCATCGAATACAACGATGCAATGGCTGATGCGANACTGGGCGAACTGAAACAAGGTGACGCGATTTGGTTTGACGATGCCTTGCCACCGGGAGCGAAACCACAGGGTGATGGCCCCTATCAATGGAANTTTGTGCCAGCCTCGGAACACCCNGTNCACAGCGGCAAGAACTCAAGCATTCGCACTGGNACCGGGCTGACNCAACACTTNTTNGATNNNGCNAANCCCAAACTCAAACTNGGNAANCCCGGNCGNCTNTTTGCTTATGTCTNTCTGGACCCGGAGAATCCCCCCGAGACCATCCAGCTTCAGTTCAATGATGGCTCATGGAATCATCGCGCTTACTGGGGTGCGGACAAAGCACACGGTGCAGGGCAGAAAGGGCCAGCAAACTTCCATGCAGGTGAACTTCCTGAAACAGGAAAGTGGATA
>PAUV01000011.1 GCA_002712845.1 Rhodopirellula sp.
GCTGGCTGCATCCTGAGGTTTGCAACCAAACCGTGCTTCTCAAGTTCTTGATTAATGAAATAATCAATCACAGTATCAGTGTTTACGTGAGCCGGAACGTCAGGACGCTTGATTGCTGCATAAGCCCAATGCTTGCCTTTTGATTTGGTCTCCGGCCACGTTGCTCCTTCATCAATCCACCGACGCAACAGATCGACCTCCTGCTGAGAGAGGGGGTCGCCATCAAGAGGCATCAATTCTCCAGCGTCCGCATCGACCACTCGACTGATCAGCAAACTTTTACCTGCATGCCCAGGAANAACGATCGGCGACCCAGAATCAGCTTCACNAATCACGTCATCGCGTTGATTCAACCGCAGCCCACCCTCATCGTGCTTTTCGCCATGACAACGCTGGCAATGTCGCCGCAGCAGTGGCTGGATTTGCTCAGAAAAGTCGACCCTACGTCTTTCCAACTCAGCATCCCCTTGAGCCAAGGTGGTATCACACAACAAAACCCCAAACACAATCAGCGTTGAAAGGAAGGTGCTGCAAATCAACTGCGAAGTGCTGCGAATCAGCTGNGNGTTGCTGGGGTAGGGCATCGAATGGGCAGAACGAATGGCGAGAGGAAACAGCTATCGTTGGATCTTTATTATATCACCCGAGAGGTCGTTGCCTTGCATACAAACCGCATTTACTTGCTCAGAAACGGGGGCAGGGGGGAATCACGTGATTCCCCGCCCCGACATCAACCATTCCGACATCAACCGTTCCACTTTGCATTTGAAATTTAGCGGTCAAGCACCTTGGATCAGAGAATCCAAGACCCGCACNCCGGCCCAACTGTCTTTATTTTCTTCAATGAACTGCAGATGCCGNTCTGCNGTTTGGTAGACATCNTGAGCNGCACGATCAGCAAAGATACAGTGCAGTGAAACNTCAAAATCCTGATTNACTTCGCGATCAAGTTCGCGATCCCGCGTCCCAATTGAAAAACCAACGAGCCCCTCGTGGTTATCCAAGTATTTATTGCAAGCGTCTAGCAACGTCTGAACAGCCTCGTCACTCCGGTCTTTGAGAGTGAAGAAGACGTGATGAGCAAGTTGCGGCATTCGATTCAGTCCTTCGTAGGAAAACAATTCACAGTGTTAATACTTCGCATAGCTTCTACAAACGCAGGTAACGTGACAACAGCCCCAGTTTCAGGCTGCGGTTGCGTTTGGCAGTGAATGATGGATCGCGCTGTTAGCGGTGCAATAAAAAACAATCACACCGCAGCAATCAATCGTCCGAGTTCTGTCCGTTCTGCCTCGGCACGAAGCTGAAATTTTTGCTTTGCGAAAAGAATTGAATGGGATTTTCGTAAACCACTTTCCGCGTCAACGCCTCATCATTGCCTCGCCGTCGCATTTCAAAGATTAAATCGGGAACGGCCGTTGGTTTGCTTGGCCCCCAATCACCGGCTGAGTTTGCCAGCATACGCTCGCCACCGTATTTTTCGATCATGTCNGCAGCGCGATCTGGTGTGCATTTCGTTACGGGGTACAACGTCATGCCTGCCCAAAACCCACGATCAAGGACCTCTGAAATCGTGTGCTCTTCCACATGATCAACGAGCACTCGCGAGGGGTCAATTCGGGAGTCATCGCAAAGCATGTCCAGTATCATTCGGGTCCCTTGATACTTGTCAGCAAGGTGCGGNGTGTGAATGAGAATCTGCTGGTCATNCTTGATGGCCAATTCCAGATGCTCCAAGAACACGGTTGCCTCATTCTTGGTATTTTTATTCAGTCCGATTTCACCGATACCAAGGACATTCGGGCAATCGATAAATTCGGGGATCATAGCGATCACATCGCGGGAAAGAGAGACGTTTTCGGCCTCCTTTGCGTTGATACAAAGCCAAGTAAAGTGCTGAATTCCAAACTGCGCAGCCCGCTTGGGTTCAACGTCTGTCAACTGGTGAAAATAGTCTCTAAAACCGTCCACGCTGCGGCGATCAAAACCAGCCCAAAAGGCTGGCTCACTCATCGCAACACATCCCATTCTGGCGAGTGTCGCGTAGTCGTCTGTCGTCCTCGAAACCATGTGGATGTGAGGGTCGATGTAGTCCATGANAGTCCAGTTTTCGATTGATTTNNAAGAACGAGCGTTCGNGTCGTGCGTNGCCNNAACGCGATCNGCCTAATTTGAACTGAANGGCGGCANATCAATGAGNTTTTACCCATCAACACGCNNCCGGCAAACNCANTTTNGANCAACNCTGNGCTGACCGAATTCGCNTCGGACGGCTACAGGTCCATTTGCTTTCGCCAATCCGATTCATACTGCCGCGAGAACAGTTGTTGCAAGCGTTCGGCCCGATCGGAGCCCTCGCTCAACAAAATCTCGATCGCTAAATCAAGCTGCTTCCGCTGTGCCTGAGCCTCATTCGGCAGCGGGTCACCCGCATCCAAAGATCGGTCAATACGGTCCAATGTTGCTGCTACTTCCAGTAGCTTGGCACGAACCTCTAAAAAAGATTCGGTGAGGATTTGGCTTGCTGCTCGCATGGCAATAACTGATGGAATTCGGAAAATGGCGGTCACTCCGTACAGTATAGAGAGATCACAGCCTCTTCCCAGCGTCCCTGCTTACAAAACAGTCAAAGACAGGGCCAAGACGGCCCACGAAAATCCCCTCGAAAGAGGGTGCATGTTGAAAGCTGGAGCACTTGCAGTGCTTTCCGAGGGGTAAACTTAATTTTGCGGCCGAGGCAATAATATTGCTGGAAAGAGCGTGAAGGATTCAGGAAGTCGAGCAAAATCGGCTCAGGATCAGGCTAATTTTTCGACAAAGTGGGACTTCGAATTGCCCAGCCTGACATCTCGAATATCGACACGCACAACCTCATTTCATACATAAGCAGCATGCAGTGGCAAGAACTGACCTACGCCGCTCTCCATCGCACGCTGAATGAAGCCGCCGTGGACGTGTTATTGGCATGCTCGGACAACGAAATGCGTGAAAACCGAAACATGGCGGTGAGCACCCTTATGCAAAGGCGTGAGACAGTCTCCCCCACCAAGTTTCTGGCGAGGTCGCAACAACTGAAAATGACAGAGGATCTTCTCCCAGGGACCCGCAAAACGTGGTTTGAGGGTGCATTGTGCCAAGCATTGAAGCAACGCGGGGCGGATACCGTGATAGCGATCACTGCTGCGGAATCCTTGGAATTGACCAAATTCATCTCCATCCTGGTCGACTTGGCTGAGACGGGTGAATCAGACGAGCTAAGTCAGCGTGCCACTGCCCACTACGACTCCGCCACCAAAGGCTCGTGGCAAGCAAAAACCGTCGTTTCCTGCCAGTAGGAAAGAATGACCAAAAGAACGCTTCTCACCGCAACAAAACCTGAACAGCAGCACCATGCGCCGCCTCATGGGCAACGCAAAGAACTCATGGCCCCACGCCACATAGCCGATGAGAGAAAAAACCGGCCTCTCAATGACCGGCGTCTGTGGGTTAAACTGCAAGCTTGAAGGTTCCTTAGAGCACCGCACTGCTGCCCCATTCCTACGAAGCCGTGGGCACGCACAAGGCATTGCAGATTGAACATGGAAGAAATAATGCTACCCAGAACAGTACTAGGACGAACCGGACTGCGTGTAAGCTGCCTCGGTTATGGCAGCATGGGCATCCGAGGCCCCAAGACGTGGGGCGTGCGCACCGTCGACGATGAACAAGCCGAGAAAATTCTGAACGCGGTTCTGGACATGGGAATCAACTTCATTGATACGTCACCAGACTACGGACTTAGTGAAGAACGAATTGGTCGTTTTCTTTCGTCCCGACGCAACGAATACTACTTGGCCACGAAATGCGGCTGCGTCTACACCCAACACAAGGACCACCTCGAAGTCGATCATCAATGGCAGAAGGAAGTGATCGAGCGCAATCTGAACGAAAGCCTTCAACGTCTGAAGACAGACCACATTGATTTATTGCAATTCCACGGCGGCGATGCTGAAACGTTAGAGCGTGAGGGGCTTCTTTCCCAACTGCAAGACTTCCGCAGCCAGGGCCTGATTCACCACATTGGCGTGTCCAGCAAAATCCCGCATCTTGCCGGATTGATCGACCTCAACTTCTTCGACACCTTTCAGATCCCATACTCATGCTTGTCACCAGAACATGGTGATTTGATTACACGTGCAGGCGAATCCGGCGCGGGCATCATCATTCGCGGCGGCATTGCTCACGGTGGTCCCGACGCAGAAATCCAGCGACCAGCGTTGAATGATGCATGGAACGAGGCAAAACTGGACGAACTCATCCCCAAGAGAATGACGCGAGCGGAACTGATACTGCGTTACACGCTTTCCCATCCCCACTGTCACACCACAATCGTCGGCACCTGTGACCAACAGCACTTGGCAGAGAATGTGACTGCCAGCCGCCTTGGGAAACTTCCGGAACCCATCTTCCGCGAGATTTCTTTCCGGACCAATCAGGAAATCAAGTAGTTCTTGATGGCACCCTCTCTGCCCTCGACTTTGAGCATCTCACAAAATCAGATGCCTCTGGCCAGCGAGCAGATCATTGCGGTTTATTTCCAGTCCCGGAATTGAACGAATCCTCAACACGCTGATAGTTCTCCAGCATCGCTTCGAGCTGGGACTTCAGTTCACCAAGATCCCGCCCGTTGTCCAAAGACTCTTCAAGCAGCGGTCGAAGCCACTCCTGCATCAAGTGGAACTGCCCCTTGACGAGGTCAGCGAGCACACGNGGAACCTTGTGCTGCACCAGCACTTTCTGCTCGGGTGGTGCCAACGCTCTCTGCTCGCTGATTTGTTCCAACCGCTCACTTGTGGACTGCAGTTTGTCCGCAAGTTGACCACCGGTTGTGGCAAGACTTTGCCGGATGCTATCGATACGTGCATCCATGCGTTCTTCTGCACTATCGTCAGTTACGGCGATTGCGCGAGAGATCACCTGACGGATCGACTCCAGGCCATCTCTCATCGAAGCCAACTGTCGCATCAATTGCCCTGCTTGGTCTTCACTGTCCATGCCGGACATGCGAACACTTTCAACAAACGCATACTTGATGCCATCCCATCTTTCTTTTTCCTCTGCGTTCAGGATCCCCATCAGTTCCTTGAACTTAAGAACGTTGGCTTCATTATCCGTTGTGAGGGTCTGCGCGTCCTGCTCGTAATTGCTCACAATCAGGGACTGCAGTTCAGAATCGTTCATAACGGCGGCAACACGCTCTGCCATGCGATTCATATTTCGATAACTACCTTGCAACTTGAAGGGCGGTTCCGTCCGGTACGAATCAGCCTGTGCAGCACTGCGGATGTAAGCGCGATTGACTCTCAGTACCACGTCGCGAACGCGAAGCAACTTCCTCATCACCTCAAACATCTCGCGGACTTGATCCATCGAAACATTACTCTGCAGCTCAATTCCCTCCAAGGAATCTCGCTCCGCGGCCATGATGACTGCCCTCGCATCTTCCGGAGGAGCAGTACCCAGTGGCGCCAAGGTCCGATTACTGGTCAAGCAATTCTCGAGATAACTCATCTCGAATGCTTCTGCTGAATCACCAATGATCTCACCAAGATTGTAGACATCGGCGCGATTCGAAAGCATATCAGGCACCTGAAAGCGATCACCGCTTTCGGTATAGGGATTACCAGCCATCACAACAGCAACGCGTCGTCCACGCAGGTCATAAGTCCGTGTTCGACCATTGCGAACGCCCTCAATCTTCCTGGTGGCATCACACAGAGAGATAAACTTCTGAAGCAATTCAGGATTCGTATGCTGAATATCGTCCAAGTACAGCATGACGTTGTCGCCCATTTCAAGGGCNAGGTTCAGACGTTCAATTTCCTCNCGTGCCGCNGCATTCGGNGCTTCAGCNGGATCAAGTGACGTCACCCCGTGACCGATTGCTGGACCATTGATTTTCATGAATACAATGCCCAACCGATTCGCNACATACTCCATCAATGTGGTCTTACCATAACCGGGAGGCGAGATCAGAAGCAAAAGCCCCATGCGATCNGTTCGCTTATCTTCNCCNGCNGATCCCATCTGCTTCGCAAGATTGTCACCAATCAANGGCAGATAGACTTCATCAAGTAGCCGNTTGCGAACGAAACTGGTNAGNACNCGTGGTTTGAACTCATCAAGCCGCATTTCCTCNCGCGACTCATCTACCACCCGTGCTTTGGTTGCGTGCAGGTCNCGGAATCGNGGCACCACATCCAAGCAGTAGCCACGCACNCGTCCCAAAAGTTCATGGTAATGAACCTTCATCCGGCCTTCGCTAATACGGCCATGATTGCCGGCCATTCCCTGCAATTCAGTGGCAACGCTTGCTTCAACAACCTTCATCACGCCGGGACCACCCAGCAGAACGATCCACGCCAACTCGTCACGATATCCAATCGCCGGATCAACCTCATCAGCTTTTTCATGGTTCTTCAAAAAAGCATCAACCCAGTTACGAGCGAGGATGAAACCTCTGACTGGATCATTCTCTGACTTGAGAACGGTTGACAACAACTTAACACGATCAGTATCTGGAATCGCTGCAATGAACTCCTCGTATAACGACACAGCCTGTTGGCTGACGACCACTTTCTTAGGAGCGTGGGTCAATTCATCAAACAAGTAATGGGCAATCGATTGAGAAGTAACGACACTTCCAAACAGAGGTCCCCAAAGATCTCGCTGCCCCTCGCACAATTCCGTCAATCGCTGGCGAAATTCCACTGCGGGACGGGCACCGGGGTAAGCCTGTGCCAACTTCGCAAACCCGCCAATCCAATCAGTCATGACCTTTCGGGTTTTGGCGTCCAGTAGTTTCTGAAACCAGAGCAATGATGCTGCACGAATACTCGGTGAGTGCCGCAACAACCCTACCGACGCATCCATTTCCAGCAAACATGAAACAATGTTCGCTGCATCATGATCATGAACCCCTTTTGCGTAACCTTCATCGAAACGCCCACCGGTATGCTTCTGAACCCAGCCAATATCGACACTGGCAGCGTCAATTGCATCGCCACTCTTTTTTAGTTCATCAAACAACTCAACGGCCAAATACTCGGCCCTGTATACAGATGAGTTTTCGCTAACCAGTTCCTGATTCCATAAATCCTTTGCTGCGATCAGCGCGTCATTGCGCAAAGTTTCAAAAAACTGCGTCCCGGTCAGGTGCATGCACATTTCACCTTCACGCAGAACGGTCGTCAGATCGAGCGGCTGTGTATTGACAGCAAACCGCTGGCTTCCGAGCCGAATGATGTCTCCACCATCTTCATACAGATCTTGACGGTCTTTCAGCTGCCGCACAGCGTCTTCACGAATTGTTTTCAAGCGGCTCTGCAAATCTTCAACGCGGATCGCATCTTCGAGCTCTGTCAGCTGACCGATAATATCGCGAACTTTCTCGACCATCAGGTCGCCAGCAAAATAGGCAGCGATCTCGTCAGTGGACTCCATCTTGTTTACGCGCGAATCGATCCCCTTCAAAATCCGCCCCGCGGCGGATGCGAGGGACTCTGCCCGACGATTCCGTTTCTCGATCAATGAAACCTTGCGAGACTCAAATGCGCCATAAACATCTTCACGGCGTTGAGCGAGTTCAATTACAAAATCGTCGAACTCTGCGAAGCGGCCTTCGAGTTCCTCAAGTTGCACCATCACCTTCGTTAAATATTCATCGCATCGCTGTGGCGAATCGCACACATCAAGATAACCGGACGTGGTCTGCTCCAAAAGCTTCAACTGCGAAGCGAACTCCGCCTTGCCCTCAACGCTAACAAGTTCACTGACACGAGCTTTAAGCGAGCTGCGGACCCGATTCAAGGAGGCGAATACATTGCCGATCGCGTCAATGATCTCCGTCCGTTTCGTCGTGTCCTCGATACGAAGGTTGCTGACCGTTTCGGTCAACAATTCAAGCTGCGTTCCCGACGCATCAATTTCCTCCTCAAGCTTCTTTGCCTCCGCAACGGTGGCAATGCCATCCACTTGCGTCGCAGCTTCCTCAACACGATTCACGTAAGGATCCAGCGATCCTGGGGTAAGCAGAAAATCAACACATCGTCGGCTGATCCGCTCTGCCCACTCAGCAGTAGTTTTCTCGAGTTCTTCAACAACAGCTTCATCCACGTAGCGAAGTTCTTTCAAACCAAGCGAGTGGCCGCGTTGTTCACGAAGCGATGCCAGGGTTCCCACAAAGTCATCGATGTTTTCGAAACGGCCACGTTCGATGCCTTTTATCAATTCGCCGACGTTTTTCTGCACCTCGTCTGTGCGTTGCTTCGTATCACGCCGAACACGTACTACCTTTTCAAATTCTTCAACGGCAGCGTTGGCAGCCAAACGAATTTTCTGCAACGGCTCAGCCAACGCCTCGGCGTCGCTCTTGTCAATCCAGAAGTAGCCATCAAGGATATCGGACGATTTTTTGCCAAGATCAACATACAACCCTTCATAGCTGTCGTCTTTGTCAATCAGCTGGATCACTTCGCTGCATTCAGCCATTCCGCGAACGATCTCTTTGTTACCCACCTTGAACAACAGAGAATCGCCTTGGCCCTCAGGAGCAATCGCCTCGCTGGCAAACGGTGTCTGCCAAACCTGAATCGCATGATGTTTCTGTGGCTCTTCCTGTGATTGAAAGCAGACCATCTCGCCGCCTTCAAAGATACTCTGACCATGACACACCAGAGGTGTCTCCACAGTCTGACTGATCAGGTTGTACCGCAACTGGATGTAGGTACCTGAAACTGGATTGTAAAACAGGTACAGGAAATCTTCGCCATTGGCGGCTGCCACGGTACGTTGGTAACGCATCCCGCGCAGCCCATGATCAAACCGCTTGTATTCACCCGTTTGCAGATAATATCCACCAGGAAAGATCAGACCGTGGTCACCGGGCAACATGACGCAGGAATGTTCAATCTCATCCAACCGAATCGCCTGCTGGATTTTTCCATTGAAGACAAAGAAACGGTCCTCGGACTCCTGATAAGGCCGAATTTTCAGCAGCACAAGATTACCGACAATGGCGTAGTGGATTTCGGCATCGTCAAGTGTTTGATCAGGGTTATCCACGGGTTCAGCGTAAATGCCCTCGCCACTGTCCGTGTTGTTTTCGACCTTGATCGTCAGATCACCGCCGACTGTTTCAACGAAGACAAGATCATCGATTGAAATATGAGGATGGCTTCCGTAATGATGTTGATCGCGTGTTGTTCTTACCCAGCGGAACTCATGCTGCGGTGGATCCTTGATCTCGTGTTCGCTTCGATTGTCGATATATTCGATTCGATCTTCGCTGACTCGCCATTTAAAGGACTTGATGTCCTTGGCTGTCTTGCCAACCTGAAACACCATGTGCAACATCGGGCCAGCTCGAAAGAAACGGATAAACCGCGTGTCTTTGTAGAAGCGATATAGCTCGTGAAAATCACTGACAAAGCGTTCATCACCAATCAGGTCAAGACTCTGCACATGAAAGGTATGATCACGGAACTGGTAAGCTGAAAAGACATCAGCCAAACCAACCTCTGACTTCAATCCGAATTGGACGTTGTAGCCAAAGATAAATTGATCGCCCAACGCGACGAGATCGCGAGGCGTGCAGTTATGTTCGGTGGTTACCCGTTCGGTTGAGAGTAGAACGGTATCAATGTTTCCAAATACTTCGGCTCGCAGATCGTTTAACTTTGCCAAACGATCGCGTAAATCGGCCGATGCATCCCGCAAACGATTGCGAAGGACTTCGTACGTCCCGGCAGCGAGTTGAGTTTCTGTCATGAAGGGTCGCCCATGGATGGTCGCCGCTGGAACCAGAGGAAAATTCGGCTCCAGCAAGTATTCCAAATGCTGTGTTCAAAGCCACTCCCTGACCCGACGATCGAGATCATCGTGCCAGGGAAGCGGTGAAATCCTACATTTTGGTCCTAGCCGTTACGGCCATTGGTCCCAGCAGAACTGCTCTGCGAGAGCAGTCGGCCAGCTTTTTGGTCCGCGACATTGGCTGTCCCGGCCATACTGAGCAATCCAGTCAACTGTGATCGCACATCATCAGTTGTGGCCAAACCCATCATTTTTGCGATCAAAGCCGCGATCGATAGATCTTTCACGCCGTCAGTGTCCAAGTTGAACTGCTTGATGAGGTCAGACAGCTGACTTTGGAAATACTCCGCATTACCATCAAAGAACGTGTCTTTGATGTCGGTGGCCACCTTACTGTTGTAAACAAAGCGGTCGATCGCCTTGCCACCTTTGACGGCCGAAGTGATCTGATCGAAGAATTCACCGTCGCCTCCGACAATATCAATTCTGGCTGATCGGAGAGCGTCTCCAACGACACCAGCCTGACTCTCGGCGATTCCTCGCTGAGCATCGATAGCTGCGATCTCGACCTGCTTCTCTTTGTCCAACTCAAGCTTGAACTCTTCGTGTTCCTTACCGACGTCATCAAGCTGCTTCATCGCTTCTGCTTTCTCGGTAATACCCGTAGCTTCGCTGTGATACTTCTCGCGTGAGACATTTGCTTCGGCCAAGCCCTGCTTTTCGACAGCTTCTGCTTTGGCTTCGATACCTTTTGCTTCAGCAACGGCCTTCTTCTCAAGCACGCTTGCCTCTGCAGAACCTTCTTTTTCAAGGCTAGCTGCTTTAGCTTCCTGAACGGTAGCCTCGGCAAGACCAGCGGCAGCGGACGCAGCGGCATCAGCTTCGGCAAGCATCTTGGTGGCTGCTGTCTCTTTCTCGGCAGCATCACGTTTTGCTTCGGCTTCGATGCGAAGTTTGTCAGCCAGCAAAGCACTCGAATCTTTTTCAGCCTGTGCCTGCTTCGTTTGCTGAATCAACTGCTCCTCAGCCTTCATTTCAGCCGCAGTGATTTGCACCTTCTTCATACGCTCTGCAGACGCAAACTCTTCCGTATCCTTGATCCGCTCCTGTTCCTCGACCACGGATCGCTCAACGGCAACACGCTCTCGAATCACTTCCTGGATATTTCGTTTTTCGGTTTCGATGGCCTTCTCTTTCTCGACATCAGCCACCCCAACGACCCTCAGACGCTCGGTCTTTTCCAGGTCACGGTCACGACTGACACGCTCCAGTTCGACCGCGTCAGTCTTCTCTTTATTTCTTTGAGCCACGAGTACTTGGCGTGATTTATTCTCCTCAGCAACACCAATCTCTTCCTCTGTGACGATTCTGGCACGCTCGGACTCAAGCCGCTGCTCTTCCTGAACTTTCTTGGCGGATGCGTGCTCACGAGCCGTAATTTCAGCAATTTCCCGCTGCTGCTTTTCAACCGCTTCAACTCGCTGACGCTCGAGAGCGAGAATCGTCTCCTGGGCTTCCACATCCTGTTTTTTAAGCGTCTTCTCTTTATCGCGTGTGAACTGGTTCTCTTTGACCTTCTCACCGGCAGTCAACTCAGTGATCTTCTTGATACCTTCAGCATCGAGAATATTGGTAGGGCTGAGCATTTCCAGAGCTGTTTGCTCCAGATAATCGATCGCAGCGTCATCGAGCCGGTAACCATTCAAATCCGTTCCAATCACCTTCAGGATTTCGTCTTTGAACTTATCTCGTTGATCATAAAGATCAACAAAATCAAATTGCTTTCCGACAGTTTTGAGTGCTTCGCTGAACTTGGCATCAAACAATTCACGCAACGTATCAATTTCACTACAGCGACGCGCCCCGATGGATTGCGCCACCTCTTTCATCTCTTCCTGCGTGTTGTCCACGCGGATGAAAAAGGCCACCTTGATGTCGGCTCGGATATTATCCTGACAAATCAGTCCTTCGCTTTGCTCACGATGGATTTCAAAACTTTTCAAAGTCAAATCCATGAACTCGTAGCGGTGAAAAAGCGGGATGATGAATTTCCCGCCTGCTGTGGTCACATCCAAGCCGCCCATACCTGATTTGACGATAGCCTTATCAGGCCCCACGACAATGTAGTACTTCTTGAAAAATGCGAGTGAAAGAAGAACGGCAGCAAGCACCGTGTATCCCGTGATCGCCCAACCTGAAAGAAATGGGCTCTGTGCAAGCAGAGCAGTGTGCAAGTCAATTGCCATTATCACGATGAAGTCTCCTGTTGAAGATGCGTGACCTTGTAGATTCGTTTATCTCGATCAAAACCAATAATTCGAACCTCTGTTCCTTTCGGAATGTGAGGTCCATCTGTTCGTACATTCAGTAACAAGGGTGCCGCATCGGTACGAAATTTCGCTTGTCCAAATTCGCCTGTTGCCTCAATGGTGCAGATTTCGCACGTCGCGCCTAACAGCTTTTCATGGCCGTATTTTGGCGGTGGAACAAAATGCTTGAGCATCGGTTGAGTGACACCCTTGGTGACCGCCACTGCAATAACGACATTGGGGAATGCCAACAAACTGCTCGAGAACCAACCTGGAGGCGAAAACCAGCCGGATTCAAATGTATGCCACAACCCATAGGACACGGACCAAAAGGCGACCGTAAAAATCCCACCCCACAACACAAGCGGCACACGCCCAAAATTCGTGGCGCGAATACTGCTAGCACCAATTCCATGCAAGAAATCAACGCTCACGCCGTCCGCTACATCCAAGCCAACACCCTCAACGGGCACATCCATGTCCAAGCCGGGATCCAAATCAATTCCCGGATCCAAATCCAAATCAGGTGGGTCAAACCCCAAGTCGATCAGTCCTATCAAAGCCAACAAGGTGTAGGCAACCATCAAACAAACAAGAATCGATGCAGGCCATACAGGTCCTACAAACATTCGATCAGCTAGTTCAACGAGCGATTCTGGCACGACTATTAATCCCGCGGAACAGGGTTTACGAAGGTAGCTTAGTTTCAAGGCGGAGCGATCAGGCAATTTAGGCGCAATTAAATCGTTTTTTTCCACATTTAAACGCTTGCCGTAACGGCAGTTCCGAACAACATCCCGCTTTCAGTAGCAACTGAAGCCTGCCGTTGACAGGACCAGGACACCTGACCAGAAAGAGCACAGTGTATCGAAGACATGACGACCGAATGCCAAGCTAAAGTAGAAAATAGACCGACGCCCCACGCCGACCAAGGTGTTACTGAAGACAGGGATGCGGCCCGCTGAAACACGGCCTCGCTTGAACATGGCCTCGCTTGAACATGGCCTTGTGGCATACTTGCCTTTCAAAACCCTGAATCAGGCAAGCGCGCGACGTAACAGGTTGTGCGTCATCGTCTGCACTCGATCATCCGGCCCGTGGGGTCGGGACCAATGCGACCATGGCAACATGTGACCAGGCGGACTCGACAGGCCTTGGCACCACCAGATGGTGGATGCATTGAAAACAAAGTTCCCAGTTGGCCCTGGGTAAATGGTCGAAGTCCATTGCTGAGGATTTCGCCCCCCTTGCAGAGCCGTTCCCGCAGCCACAATCTGCAACCCCGCGAGGTCATCCGGCGGATCGCCATGGTATTCCCAACCGATCAGCCCGGGAATCGTGTCTCCCAACTTCAGACCGGTTCCCTCATACAGCCAATGGTCAGGCAAAGTGCAGACCCAATCACCGCCACCATTAACCGGATCAACGTTGCGTGCACCCATCAAGTAACCCTCATCAGGTCCCCGGTGAGGAAACGGCCCATGCTGCTGTTCTCTCAACTCAGCCCACTTGTAGTCGCCCCCGTACGGCCCACCTCGAAACAGAATACGATTTTGCTGCCCGTTCGCGCTGGCCCGGAACGGGCTAACCCAACAGACAGAATTACCTGAGAGAAAGAGCAGACTCACACCTTGGTCACGCATGGTGGTCACACTGTGATACTGACGCAGATCCCAGTATTCATCATGCCCCACGCTTAAAAATGCTTTGCATTTCAACCCGCGTTCTGGGGTTAGCATGTCACTGTTACTGCAGTAGGTGACATCATACCCGTGCTTTTCAAGCCAGTAGGCCATGGGATATTCAAAGCACAACCACTCGCCTGATCCGATCGTCTGTGGATTATCGAAGATCTGCGGATACTTACCATAAGGTCGATCAAAGCTAACGTCCGCCCATGGCCCCTGATTTCCTTTGGGATGAGTGTAAACAGAATCGCGCAGTGGCCACTCATTGTAGGCCTGCCAGGTGTTATCGCTGCACTGAAACAGCACATCAGCCGGACGTTCATCTTTGACGATGAACACAACATAGCTTTGCCAATAGCCAAATCCTGTCTCATCAGACTCGGTGGTCAGTCGCCCGACATACACACCACTGATCCAATCGCCCGGAACCTTTAGTTCGACGGCCGGCTTCCACTCGCACTCTCGAAGCTGCTTCTCAGCTTGCGCAGGCGTTTCAAGCTGCTGCCCTTGAATCGCATCAATCGTTTTCATCAAGCGAGCACCACGACCTCCGTAGTACCCGGTTCGAAAAATTTCCAACTTAAAAGGTTTCGCCAGTGCGGTGGAAACACAGATCCCCAAAGTCTCTCCAGCACTGACACTTTGGCGAGTACAAAAGCCTTCAATTGCCGGACAACGCACTCCATCAGCAGGCTCGGTGCGAACCCGCGTCAATTGCCAATCTGTAGCTCCGGGTAGAGCATTTTCACGCGTGATGAAATTATCACGTTCAGCGTCCGAATCCTCGTGGTTCTTCTCAGCCGCAACTTGCGTCGCACAAACCCGCCGCGTATCGATGATCCCGGAGACCAATCCAGCAGTTGCCCCCACGCTCGCCTTGCGCAACAAATCGCGTCGGGTCGAGTGATCTGTTTTGCGTGTCATCGTGCTGTCCCGCCAAACCTGATTAATGAAATACCAACACTTGTGTTGTCGTTCCGAGAGCCTCACTTCAATGACTGCAGATACTTCACAATATCCACCAACTCATCTTCCGTAAGTGCCTGCTCAAGCCCTGCTGGCATGATCGATACGCTTCCGGGGTCAATTCTCTCAATATCGCTTTGCAGGATACGAACCGACTTACCACTCGCCTGCTGCAACTGAATTGCTTCGCTGGATTCAGAAACAAGGATTCCAGAGAACACGCGACCATTCAGCGTCAAAACTTGGTACGTCGAATAATCACGGACGATGCTGGCAGATGGAAACACAATCGATTCGAGCAAGTCCGTTGCCGACCGATTGGCTCCAATCGTCGTCAAATCCGGCCCCACTGCCTGCCCCAGATCACCAACGCGGTGACAACTGATGCACTTTGCTTTTTCAGCTGCAAATAACGCTCGACCACGAATGGCATTTCCGTCACCCAGACGACTGCGAAGCTTTTCAAGACGGCCAAGTTTTTCCTGATGATGCTTTTTCAAACGATCCAGAATCCTATTACCCATTGGTATCGACTCACGAGGAAAACGCTTGATCACATCTGATAGCTCATGCTCAGGAAGCGACAGCAGGGCTGCGGCGTCATTAACCCCCGCGAGGAACTGATCCGCCACAGATTGCGAAAGCTTCTGCTGGAATGGGCGAATAAGATCTCGCAACTGCCCAGGCGAAGCACTCGACAGCAGAGGTGTCACCAATTCCAATTGATCTGAATTTAAACGGGCATTGCCGATGATCTGTGCAGCTCGATCCGATTCCGTGGGCGAGATGGAATCACGATACAACCGAATCAATTGCGAAAGCGTTTCAGTTGGAACGGTGCCCGCATGAAGAGCTGCCAGTGCATCCATCCGTAGATCGACTGGACGCTTTTGATCATCCGCGACGACACGCAACCCCTTCAGCCAATCCGCCTTGGGCCATCTGACAGCGACAGCGATCGCTGCCCTCGCCACATCAACCTGCTCACCCAACATCAATCCAGCAACAGGCTTGATCCAAGCATCACGCGGCTGCTTCCAATCACCGCGAGCAATCGCATTGAGAACAAGGACCTGTTTGGTCGGATCGGTATCCTGCAGCATCATGGTGGCTAGTTTCGCCACGGCATCCTGCTGCAACAATCGGGAAAACAAATGCTTCGCACCACTACTTGGATCGGTTGATGCCGCAACCTGCGTTTGCAGCTTGGCAGCAAGATCGTCGCCCCATTCGGGATGTGACTGGGCAGCTCGCAACGCAACAAGGTGCAAGACGGCATCCTCAGAACCAAACATCAGTTCCAAAGTCTCATCCCTTGTCATTTCTGCATCATCAATCTGCGAGAGGGCCATCAGTAAATTCTGCCGCTGCAACGCTCCCAAAACAGGCTCCGCATCAGCCCCCCCCAATGCTTTTCGAATTGCTTGTGCATCGCCGATCTCAATCAACGCATAAACGATGGCATGCCGTTCACTGCGGTCGATATCCGGCCGAGTCAAGCACTGAACCAAGGGCTGCACTGCGGAAAGCTCTCCCCTCATCCCCAATGTTGTCTGAGCCTGCCGACGAACATGCGGATTGGAATCCTGCAGTAACGAACACAAACCGGCAACATCAACAGGCCCATGACTGAATCCCAAGCTACGGCAAGCCAACTGCCGTAACTCGGGTAGCGAATCCCCAGCTGCCTGCATTAGCCCTGAGACTGATTCCTTAGCGAGCAGTGGCTCCTGAGAAAGACGCCCTAACGCAAGAATCGCATGACGTCGCACAAGAGGGTCAGCTGTTTTGATTGTGGAAATCAAGAACGAAATCATTCCAGCACCACGCGAGACCGCCTCGTTAACCGCAGTTTCTCGCACAACATGCCGCTTATCGGCGAACAGCTCTAGCAATTCAGCTGGGGTTAATTTGTCCCACGGAACCAACAATCCCCGAGGGTCTGCGTGCCCCGCCTTGCCGTCACGGCGAATCCGATAAATTCCCCCCAGCAATTCAGGCTTCGCGAACTGCGAGGTAGGACAACCTCGATAAAACCAACCTCCGGTATCAACCACCAACAAACTGCCATCAGCATCTTCCAACACATCCGTGGGATGAAATTCACGACTGGCNGAACTTAGNAACTCATGCTGCGTGAATTCATAAGTGGAACCTGTCGCTTGCGTCTTCAACCGCACAACCTTGCCACTATTGAAAAACGTCACAAACAAGTTGTCTGTCCAACGCGAACCGAATAGGCCACTGCGATATCGTGTCATCCCCGAGACTGCGACATGACCGAAGCGGTGCGCGGGGGTCAACAGAGGGCCGCTGACCTTGAGTTCATTAAGCACACGCTCGCGATGAGGGTATGCTCCGCCATGCAACCAGTGCACGAGGCAATCAACCCTCGGGCGTGTGTATAAAATATTGACTGTCCCCAGCATGTCACCGGAATCCGTGAAATCGATTTCCACAGGATTATCCATTCCTCCACCGCAGTGAATCCGCTTGTCTGTTCCGTCAGGACGGCACGAAAAGAGATAGGACCCCTCGCGTTGGCTTGTCACGTTCCCCCGCTGGTCCTTGAATTCATGCCCGTGATAGCCGTCGGTCCAGTACAGTCTTCCATCAGGCCCAAAAAAACAGCCGTGGATACTTGCAGCGTTTCCGTTGTAGCCAAACCCACTGACAATTGCTTCTCTACGGTCTGCAACTCCGTCGTCATCAACATCAGTCAAACGCCAAATATTTGGTGGCGAAGCGACATACAACGATCCATCGTGCCAAACCCCGCCCATCGGGAAAGTCATTTTGTCAGCAAAGACTCGATAGGAATCAAAACGCCCATCGCCATCTTCGTCCACCAACTGCCGGATTGAATTTGGAAGTTGCTTTTCCAAATCCTGATTACTCATATTCACCCCTGAGTTATTACAAACGTAGAGTCGTCCCCGATCATCAAATGCCGCCATGGTTGGATGAGTGACCAGAGGTGGACCGGCAGCTAATTCGACAGAGAATCCGTCGGGGACATCTACGGGAGCTGGACGAAAACCGTTGTGCGATGCCCCCTTCGCTCCTGCCCCCTTCGCTCCTGCCTCGACGGATTTTGATAACGCAGTCTCCTCGGCCCGNGAAACGCTGCCCCCCTGAAAACACCAACAAACGAGGTAAAAAAAGAGAGCACAGGTTTGAGGAAACACAGGATGGTGACGAAAAAAGACAGAGTGCAACATGACAATTTCGGCAGCCAGAGTTCAGAAACAACACGCATCGGGTGACCATTCACGGCCCCATGTGAATGGAAACTTACACGCACAGAAACCCGCACGCAAGAAAAAGAGTGTGCGTGGCTCGTTGTGAATCGCGGCGAGATGCCGTGTCATGCCCGTCCCGNATTCAATTGCAGACAACGAATCCCAGAAACCTGACGATGCCCAGAAACCGGACGAATCCCAGAAACCGAACAANCCCNGCGGCGGACCGGGATCGGTCNNTCAGCGTCCAACATTCCACCACCACTTGTGAATCAACTTTGGTGGATTATTTGCTGGTCGGTTCATTGAAGACAGCGAAGGATAATCGGCGATCTTTGAAACCAGGGTCTGCCTTGCGTCAACCGAGACACCCCCACTAGCGAGCAAGATGTGGTGAGTCCTACGGCCTTTTCGCATCGAATTCATGACAGCGATCGACATTACCTGCCGAGGATTGGTCATTTGAAACATCGATGAAGGACTGCTACTGATCAACGATTCAAGGAGGGCTTGCTGTCGCGTTGAATCAGCGAAGCGATGCATCAACTCGGCTGCGGAGGCTGTTCGGTAAATCGATTCCAAAGCACCATAAATCGGGTAGGTGCCCCGAATGGCATGCCAGTTTCGGTTGAAGTCTTCCACAAACTCCTCCGACCGCGGATCGCGTGTAATATTCCCACGNCGCCCAGTTGCCATGGCATGCTCGTTNTGTCCACTCAGACGCACCGGCGTGCCCGCAAGTTCAAAAACTGTCCGCTCTGCATCAGCCCGCACCGGTCGTGGATTCGAAGTAAACCACAACCTCAACAGAAGATCATTAGGAACACCTGTAGCAAGATTCGCTTCGACCACATCGAAATAGTTGCGTGCTCCCTCTGGCATTGCTTCCAATCCCAAAGCGAGTTGCTTCATGTGACGATCAGCTTCCACCATCAAACACCCCATCGGGGTATCACCGGCAGTGCCAAATACCTCGACACTCTGCATTCCCAACGCCGAAACCATCGCAGCATCGGCTTTNCCGATCGGCAATTTATCGGACTGGACCGCTGCTGCAACTTTGGCTGCCTTTTGCAAACCCTCAGTCGTTGGATCGATAGTGCATCCGAACGGCTGGTTACCGGTCGCAGACGCGAGACACGCAAGAAAAAAGTCAAACCTTAAGGTCGTTAATCCAGATTCACGGTCAACGTGCCAGCCGCGACGAGTTTCGATGCCGCCCACAGGACCAGCAAGCACGATGTCATTGTCGTCAATGAACAGATATTGAATGCGTGACAAACCTGCCATCTGCATCATGCCATCTCCAGGCATGGCCCCTTGTATACGCTTTGCGGTCCAAGCATCCAGCAAACGCCGCAGGGAAACACATCGCATTTTTGCCGGCTGACGCCATGCAAGCTCCGAATCCTGATTATCCCCGACATCGCCGAGAAGTGTTTTCAATTCCGCCAGCCCATCATCCACGGGCAAGCTCTCACACTCCAGCACGGTTCCTGCAGGGTCAACATAAACACCTTGGGGATAGGGCGACATGCTGCTGGGACCGCCAAGTGCTTCCCATGTGTCAGGAACAATGGTGGTCTGAATCAGATCCATCAAAGACTGAAAATCGGCAAAGCTGCCCCCGCCGGCACCCCCGCCCGCCTCGGCAATGGCGCCATCGCGACGGAACGATGACTCGATGCCGCGGATCGTGCCATTCGCGGCACTGGTTTCCCCCGCGCTGCCCTGAGCCCCTGCCACCTGGGCGAGCACAAAATCTCTCTGATTCACTGGCAACTGAAGCCCTCGTCCCGTGGCAGACGAAAACTCTCCTGCTGCCAAATAACCTCCAACATCGGGCCCCCCAGCCTCTTGGGACTGTGATTCCGAACTCATCCAGCCTGTGAGAACAACCACAGTCAGCAGAGCAACACACCGAGCGAATGCACCATGATTGCGATGGAGAGAAGAGTGCAACATGAGAAGTCCTGTGTTCATAGTCTTTGAACGGCGTTAAGAAACATCAGTAGAAGCAAATTCGAGCGATCGAAAAAAAGTGCCGTCAGCGACCGGGCTACTGCCCAATTCTCACTCCGCAATTCTCACTAACCAACGGTTTCTACCCGACAGTTTAGCAGGATAACGAGTGCCTGACGTTAAACATTCTGACGCCAACCATTCTGACGCCAACCACGTTGAACAAACTTGCCTTTCCCGTGCGTGCATCGCCTTAACCGCCCAGGATTTACAATCGCCCCGAGCAGCCCAAGCTCCCTCGAATTGTCACACGGCGACGAAAACTCGCGTTAGAGGCCAAAAGCCGCAAGCTTCCCAAGCCCACTCCATATCGAGCCCAAATTCACTAATCAAATGTTTCATTAAAAAAAGAAGAGCAAATTGCGGTCCACCCGCGTCCTAGCGTCAACAACGCACAAATCGCGGCAGAATGCTACACCACAACTGTTTGATATGGCTACACACTGACCGTTGGCATGCGTGCATGTGTTCTGCCCCCCAGTTGCACAACCTGCACCACGAACGGCCACCACGAACGGCCACTAATGACGCTTGGTCGATCCAACCGAACCAGCCCAAGGACTGACGTCAACACAGCCCCACGCCCGCTCGCAACGCATGCGTCTATGCGTCATTTCGGGGTGCTGGCGTGTCCGAATCTGCAATATCGCGCCACTGGCCATCGACCAGACGCTGCTGAGGCCGAAACCGAGCCTTGTAATTCAAGTGACTGTTATCGGCGACGTACATGCCGAGATACAGATATTTGCGTCCCGTTTCGATGGCGTATTCGATCTGCCGCAGAATTGCATAAGTGCCAAGACTGTATCGCATGGCATGCGGATCAAAATGCGTGTAGACCGCTGAAAAACTCATAGCGCCAGTATCAACAATCGAAACGGCCACAAGCTCGTCATTTAGCCAGATTGCCAGCTCCTGAGTATCACAGCAGCTATCGGCCAAGAACATTCGATAGCCCTCAAGATCCAGCTCACCCGCTCCTTGGCTCAAACCTCGTTTATTTCGATGCAAATTGAATAGCCATACACGCTTAGCATCGACCCGTGGCGCACCCCATTCGCAGGTCAGTTCACGATTCCCCCGTCTGAGCACTCGCCGCATAGATGCCGTAAAGCGGAAACGTTCCACCTCCACCCGAGTGGGTTTACATTCGCTGCAAGCAGGGCAGGCTGTGTTGTAAACAAAGTCTCCACTTCGGCGATAACCCATGGCCAACAATTGATCAGTCACACTGGGACTGACTGGACCTACTGGGAGTCGCAACGGCATCCTGGCTGTCACTCCCGCCAAGTAGGGACACGGCTGCAATTGGTCCTGAACCAGCAATAACCGGCAGTTACCATCAGCCAAACGAAGGGCTTTCTCAGGATCAAGATGACTCATTTGCACCTTCCTCGTCACCGAACGCGATCACGTGATTCACAGTCATTTCACCCAACATTGAGAAAGACTTGATTACGAAAGAATTGAACTCTTCTATCATCCTTGGCCAGTCATCCTTGGCCAGTCGATCTTGCTGGCCAGTCATTTACTGCCCCGACCTCTACTGACTGTTCAGAATCGGCAAAACCACAAGAACTCGCCAGCGTCCAACTCACGATACCAAAATGACGATTCGAGGACGGCAACACCACTGCAAACCGCGGAATTTCGTGCCCAGTCATTGGTTCGTCCGCTCATGCCCCGTCGTCAGACCATTGGCTCCTTAGCCATAAAAAAACTGCGAAACGAGTGACTCGTTCCGCAGTTGATGTAATTCGATTGAGCTCGTGACTCAGGTCAATTCAGAAGATCAATTCCACCACCACTGGCCATCAGCAAGCTGGGATGGTCCGGCAGATTGCTTGACGCGATTGTTGTCGCCGTCGGAATCAACCTGTACCCGACTGCTGGTGATTGCCAACTTGGGCTGCATGTTGACGCCACCACCGAGTGGTGTCATCAACGTGTTTCCTCGCCAGATAGCATTGACGGCAGTTTCTACCTGCGACGGTGCCACATAGGTTTCAACGTTGACCTTTGACTCGTCCATCAGGACTGGCATGTTCCAGCCCGCCTGTCCGTAAAAATCTTGCTGTTGGATATAAGCCGCAGCGATCGCGACATCGATCAACTGTCGCAGTTCGGCGTAGACACGAACCTTTTCGGCGATCTGTGGGAACTTGTTAGTGAAATCTTGGCAAAAGGCTTGGCTCGCCCTGTTTACTCGTCCCGACGCAACTCGCTGTCCCCCGTTGGCGACCCGCTCATTGGCTCCTACCAGTTGAACACCTCGTTCTTTGATCTTCATCGCGAAGCCGTCCTCACTGACGGCGATGCCATCGTAATTTGGCTGGAAGTACCAACGCTCCATTGCATTCGAGGCGACAGCACTCGGCTGGGCTCGCTCTACGTAGCTCATGACTCGGACGGGCAGACGTTCCAGTCCAATCCCGACCAACTTCATCCGGTAGTCAGCTTCTACCAACACGCGGGCGAAGTGAGTTGAGGTTGGGATACCTTTGAAAGTCACTTTCTGGAGGCCGAGGTTCTGCTTAAGACCATTCGCCAATCGACGAGCGTCGGAAGGGGAAAGGCGACCTCGAACGGAAGCGAGAAATTTGTTCATTCGCTGCAAGCCGTCAGCCGTTGGATCGATCGACACGCTGATGACAGAAGCGCCTCGATACCCTGGACGGTATGCCCGCAGTGCGGTGACCAAGTCTTCCAGCAAAACCACAGGACGTCCTGTTTTCATGCCGATGAGGCGGTCGGTGGGATCGGCGAAGAAACCTTCAGCCGGTCCAGCAACCACGATATCGTTGGTCTCCGGATAGAAGAACACGTATTCGATCGAAGTCAGACCAGCCAAGGCCTGCATTTCCTCATTGATGCTCTCACCTTTGGCGAGCCGAGCCGCGATCGCAGCCTCGAGGCGATTCAGCGAAACCTTTCGCAGGTCTGCTGACTGCATGACATCGGTATCACCCACCTTAGTTCGGGCTGCCGCCAATCTCTGTTTTGCGAGTCGCGGATCGAACTGGCGAACCTTCAAAACACCTGCAGCATCAACATCGATACCAGCAACCGGCTGGGAAAAAGTGGGTCCATCGTCACCACCGCCGCCGCCTCCACCGCCGCCGCCACCCTGGGCGAACAAGCTTGGGAGAGTGACTAGGGAACCTGTCAGGAGCGTGAATAACGCGAAACAACGTTTAAAATTGGTCATCAGTGGGCCGTGCTTGGCTTGAACGGTGAAGATGAGTGCCCGCGCAGCGTCTACGCGGTACTACTCTGACGATAGTCGGAGCCACTCGGTCTATCAACAAACTCATGGGTAGCGAAGCGATCAGAGTGGCAAAATAGCCAAATTTTTCCGGTCGTGCCGCTTATATTGGGCGTTGGTTGCTCCCTTTTGCGACGCGAAACCGTTCCAAATGAATGAAATTTCTACTCGAATCGCAAATGAGCATCGAAAACCCGGCCGATCAGCAGTGCAATCAGCGTGCCGACAATTGTCGAATCAATGCTGGCGGTGCCTAAATGAGCATCGGAACGCTTTGAAACGAAGAGTCAACGTGGAAAGGTAGCCCATAGTCTTCGCCGGGCAAGCAACTGTCTCACGATTAATGGCCCTTGGACCGCAACGGAATGCCGCAAACCTGTCCCCCTCCACCTAACCAAATCATTCGGAAAATCCGCAAAAACACGAACGGGCAGGGCGTCGACGGTACAAACTGGGCCTCTGCACGGGGCCAAGCAGCCAATTCCAACCACAATCTGCGGATTCGATGCAACGCACGGAACGCTTCCTGCGGGCATGGCCTTTTCGTTTTTTCAGCAGAGCCTAGAATCGAGGGTTCTACCCCGATTACCTAGAAACGCTTGGAATAACGATGAGTGGCGACTGTGATTTTGGTCTGATTGGTTTGGCTGTGATGGGTGAGAACCTCGCACTGAACGTGGAGAGCCGCGGCTACAAGGTCGCTGTGTACAACCGCACGACAGAAAAAGTGGACGACCTCATCAAGGGCAGGGCAGCGGGCAAGAACTTTGTGGGCACGCACTCGATCGAAGAGTTCGTCAAATCGGTCAAGCGTCCTCGCAAGCTCATGCTGCTAGTCAAGGCGGGGCCCGCTGTCGACGCAATCATTGAGTCACTGATCCCACTGTGCGAGCCTGGCGACATCATCATCGATGGCGGCAATACCCACTACGCAGACACTGAACGACGAACCAAACGCGTCGAAGAAGCGGGCCTGCAGTTCATCGGTTGCGGAGTTTCAGGTGGTGAAGAAGGCGCCCTCAAAGGCCCGAGCCTGATGCCCGGTGGCACCAAGGAAGCGTGGCCTGAGGTCAAGGAGATGTTTCAGGCGATCGCAGCGAAGGTGGGGCCGAATGACGAAATCCCATGCTGCGAGTGGGTTGGCCCCCGCGGTGCCGGTCACTACGTCAAAATGGTCCACAATGGGATCGAATACGGTGACATGCAACTGATCTGCGAAGCCTACCAGTTGCTGCATGAACTCGGTGGTCTCAATAACGATGAGCTCTATGACGTCTTTGAAAAATGGAATCAAGGTGATTTGCAGAGTTACCTGATCGAGATTTCCCGCGATATTTTCAGCGTCAAAGACGACCAAGACACCGATGGCTTCCTTGTCGACAAAATCCTCGACATCGCCGGTGCCAAAGGCACCGGAAAGTGGATGAGCCAGCTTGCACTCGATCTGGGAGTTCCCAGCACTTTGGTGACCACTGCTGTCTTCGCACGCGGTCTGTCGGCCCAAAAGGACGCTCGTGTACGAGCCAGCGAAAAACTCAAAGGCCCTGCTGAGACATCTAACCCGGAGATGTCAGCTGTTGCCCGAAGCCTCGTCGGTGACCGCGAAGCTTTCATCGAAGCTGTCCGCCAAGCCCTCTATGCCTCCAAAATCGTCAGCTACGCACAGGGCTTCGTACAACTCCAAGCTGCATCCGCTGAGCACGACTGGGACCTCGACTACGGAAACGCAGCCTTGCTGTGGCGAGGAGGTTGCATCATCCGTGCTCAATTCCTCGATCGAATCAAAGAAGCCTTCGAAACGGACCCCAATCTCGAAAACCTGCTGCTTGCACCGTTTTTCGAAGAGGCCGTTGAGAATGCTCAGGAATCATGGCGTGCCGTTGTTGCCGCTGCCTCCGTGCTCGGAATCCCCGTCCCAGCGTTCAGCACTGCCCTGTGTTACTACGATGGCTACCGCCTCGCCCGACTTCCCGCCAACCTGCTGCAGGCTCAGCGTGATTACTTTGGCGCACACACGTACCGTCGAGTCGATAAAGAAGGCGCATTCCACAGCGAATGGCTTCAACTTCGCAAACAACCCTCCGACGGCTGATCGCGTGGTGCCCCCGCTAACCATGCCTGCCGTGGCTTGCCACGGCAGAGGGTCGCCAGCGGAATGAAGCAGACGCATCTGAGCCTAACGGCCGTTTTTCCACAGCGGCTAAGCCCCGGTAGACGCCTCGCGTGGGCCAAGGCCTCTCTGCGGTAAAGAAAAGCCTCGCTGCGTCACAGAAAACCAGACACCCACGCAGCGTCTATCTAAGCGGCATCTGGTTGACTCAGCCTTGCTGCGCACCGTTTAGGCGGGCGTCCTGCAGCCTTGATACCGCAGCGGCGAGTTCTGTCAGCGGTGAGTTCTTCAGCGGCCCGGCCAAAAGTGACCTAGATGCTTCCTGCCAAGATCGAAAGGTACGCCAGAAACGCATCAGGCGTCTCTTTCTGACTTCCCCCGTGAAGCGCCGCGGCTTCGATGAGTTCCTTGAGTGCTCCTCGGTAAGCACGTGCGGTAACGCCCGGCTGGCTTGCTACTTCTTCGACCTTGATCGCTAACGTGCGAGCAGGATCTTTGGTGGGTAAATCGCCGCGCGCACAAGCTTTCAACGCGGCTATCGCCACGACGTCCGACGGAGACTTGTCCTCACTGACATAGGACAACAGGCGTTCGACAATCATATCCGATGGACTGACCGAAGGTTGACTCGGAGCCGTTTTGATGGCCGATCCCTGAGCCGCTTGCCGCCGACTTCGGCGGCGATCCGCCGCTTTGAGGCGTTTCTTCAAATCGTTTCGCTTTGCCATGGTCTGATGACACCAAACAGATGAGTCTCGGCTGCAGTTCATGACCTGCGTCAAAATGAGCCGAACGGGGACGGATGAGGACAAACTTGCTGCCGACTGCCCCAATCGACCGCACCAAAGCAGAGCGAAACAACGCCCTGCAAGATAAGGCCCATTAGTTTACACAGAACCAACGGGCATGAAGCCGTCACGCGCAACCTTTTCCGAATTTCATAATCAGCAGGCTTCCAAGGCGATAAGGGCGAGTGGCAGCAGCAAACCCCGCGATGCATGCGAGAAAGTGTTTGCAGCGGGGTTTCGAGCAAAATGCGAATGACAGAGCCCCGACCAAGCCATGACAGGCATGGCACAACGCTTCGGAAAAACGCAACCAATCACGGCAGACATGCCCCCAGAACACTTGGACACTTGGTCGGAAATGGGGACAAGAGTTTAGCCAATTTGAGGCTCTTCTGCCCACTTGAGCAGGGCAAGAAAGTTGCGGCGCGGATTCTCCGCCAAAGGCCTGCTGGATACCACGGCCCACCCCGTATTCCGAGCAAAACGCAACCCAATCAGACCGCAACCCAATCACCAATCAGAAGACGCCAGCCTCCCACGACAGCCTCAACCGCGGCATCTCAGCGTGACCGGCTTGATGGCCATGCATTGTCGCGAGGCACGTGAAGCGGCAGAGGGAAACTGCTGCATTCGGCACAGCAACTCATTTACCGCCTTGCCTGATTCGCTCCAGCTCTGCTTGCAATTCCGCAGCTCTTACGTTGTGACGCACCACTTTGCCATTGGGATCAATGAGCATCATGGTCGGTAAGGTTTGGACACCAAACTCTCTCGCAAGTCGACTGCCCTCGAGCCCGCCGGCTTCGTAGAGCTGCACCCAAGGCACCTGTGTCTGCTGCAGATACCGTTCAGCGTCACCCTTTTTCCGGTCGACATTGACGCCAACCACCTGCAGGCCCGCTCGCTGATAAGCCGCCAAAAGACGACGCAACTGCTTCATGTCCTGCTTGCACGGCTCGCACCAGGTAGCCCAATAGTGGACTACCACGGGTTTTCCACGGAGAGTTGAAAGTTGAAAGGGTTTGCCTTTAATCGTGGTTCCCTGAAGCTCGACCTGCTGCCCGACTGACTCAAGTCTGCGAATCGCACCGGCGGCCATTTCACCGGAATCAGCCCCCGGAAAAAGGCTGACGACCTTCTTGTAGTAGGCCAACGCCTCGCTGTCTTTGTCTTCAAATTCTTTACTGAGAGCCAAATTCAGCCATGCCTGTGCTGCCTCGGGAACGCGCGGGTAGCGTTCAACGAAGCGCCCCAAGACGCTGATGTACCATTCTTGAACCTTGGCAAAATCAGCATCTGGAGTCTGACGGGCCATGTATTCTGCACTGATTGCTTGATAGTCGGCATACGCGCGGAGGCTTTGATCATCACCAGCAAATCGCTGTGCCACTGTCTTCAAACGCTCCAAACCTCCGGGGTAGGCGTTTGTTTGAGAGCTCACGCTGAGCGTGTCCACTAGCTGTCTGAACCAAATTTCGCGGTCCTCTTTCGTTGTCGAGACACCAATCAGTTTCTCAACAATTCCAGCTCGGGCTTCGTGCAACTTGACAATCGCAGCGGGGTCTTTGGCGGCGATCAGTTTCGTATCAATCGCCTCCAGCCTGGCGACTAGATCCTGCGTTTTCTGGGCTGAATCGGCATTTTCCATGACGGCGTTCGCGGTCGCCGTGTCAGGTGCGAAGAAGTTTCCACCGGCACCTGCTAGCGGCACACTGTCTTCACCAAGCACCGGCAAACTGACAACTCGCCACGTTGCAGGCCCGACTTGCACCAGCGTTCCTACCATGAACTGTCCGCCGCCACTCGCCTGCTCAAACATCGCCACCGCATTTTCGTAGACGATGAGATCACGCGTCGACTCCTCGGTGCCAGCGGGCACCACTCCGGGCGTTCCTGCTGCAAATTGCACCCAGATAGCATCAGTTGCAACAACATCCTGTTGCTCGGCTAGATCGCCAAATCCTCGTGTCGCTGCAATGGCAAGCGATCCTATTTGCCTCTTTTTGGCATCACCAAGCCCAAGCGAACCAACTTCTTTGTCGCTAATCACGAGTGGCGTAAACCGATCTGCGTCTCTTTCACGCAAAGCTGCAACCACCTCAGCGGTCACTTCTTCAGCGGAAATTTGCTTCCAGGCATCGATCAAACCATCTTCATCCTGGTCCAATCCCCAACGTGTTCCGCCCGTAGCCAGCCAGCGATACTCGTCCGTTTTCCCATTGAAATTCTTGTCAATGTCGCGGTAAACCTCGACTCCGAACTTGAAATAACTCCACAAATCGATCTGTTGGTCGCCATTGGTATCGGCAAATCGCCTCAACAATGTCCCGTCTTTGGCGATGACTTCCCAGCCAGACCAGTCTTTCCGGTCGATATCGATGACTTTGCATTCCGCCTGCAAGTCCAACGCCACTTTTTCGTAATCCACCCCTGCTTGAACGGGCTTGAGGGCGAGAGCACTTTCTGGAGTCGGGGCCGCTGCGTCAGCAGCTGTGGCTAATCCGAGCAACAATCCGATAGCCAAAATTGGCGAAGCGTGTTGCAAACGATCCATCATTCGATTGATTCCATGAATTTCGGTACGAGAAAATCTTCACTCCGACCGCCCCCGGGCCAAACTGCAGGCCCGACCGCCCTCGGAGTCGATTACTTAGTGTGACTGACGGTGGCGAGCGTGGAAATGTCGATTTTGCGGCAACGCGATAGATGCCAACACAGGCCGATTCATGGCTGCAAGCAGGCAAAACGCTTATTAAAGTGCACTTTTGAAGCTTGCGTTGTGAAGCCAATCCTCTGAACCTGAAGGCTGACGTACTCCCCCAAACGTGAAAATCCGTAAAATCGAAAACGCGAAAGCGAACCGCAAAGTCGCGGGCCGCGTCAAAGAAATCGTCGATTCTGTGCACAACATGGGGTTTCTTCCCTTTGACAGGCAATCGAGTTTCCGTACACTTTGCCGCTTCCCTCGACCAAAAGTCAGACAAGCGGCGGTAACGCTGCGGGTGACTGAGGTCGGACGAGGGCGTGTAGCTCAGTTGGTTAGAGCGCGTCGCTGATAACGACGAGGTCCCAGATTCGAATTCTGGCACGCCCACTTTTGGAAGCCTTGAAAGGTTCGCGTTTGACGCCTTGTCAAAACGATTCGGATCATTCAAACTTCCGATCCCTAAGGGGGTGTAGCTCAGTTGGGAGAGCATCTGCTTTGCAAGCAGAGGGTCGTCGGTTCAAGTCCGTCCACCTCCACTTAGACAAAATCATGGATTCGCGTCCGTGATTGATTCAAGGCCCTTGCGGTCTTGAGCCGATTTGGGATGATTCAGTCACTGTTGCAGTTGACTGGGCTAGCCCAAAAGGCTGACGAGAGATTTGGAACGGAAGCCATCCGTGCAAAAGCCGAACCTTCTTGAATGAAAGTTCTCTTTTAATCTTGGCATCCAGTGTTTCCCCCTCCTTGCAAGGAAGTGGCAAACATGCAAAATTCCCATGATCTTGCGAGGCGAGAAGGCCTGAAAATTTATTTTCAGAAACCTTTCAAACCTCGGTTGACGAGAGAACACCTCACCGGTATCTTTCGCCCCTCACTTGCGGTCGACCGCCTGACGCCAAACACATTGGCTTCGAGCGGCTGCCCACAAGCAGCGTCCCTCGACGCGGAGCAATGCTCCAAACTGAGGAACTGATTTTTGACAATTTGGTTGTTTGGTAGTTGGCATCTGAAAGAGCACCACGCTTGATCAGTTGGCTCAATTTCCTGCTTGCAGGAATGAAGGCTTACGGTATCAGGCTGGCGACTCAATTAAGTTCAAAGAGCGAGTCAACGCATTTTTCGGATCTCGGACCTGAGTTCACTTCGGTGAGTGCAGAGAAGGGTGACGAGAGTGATTTGACTGTGAATTCTGAATAGGATTCTTTGAAGTTGGCCGACTGGAGAGTCTTGTCCTTGTGGCAAGTGCTCAAAGGAAAGTCAACTTACATGTGATATCGTTAAGTGGATTACTTTTCGAATGAATGAAGTCTGAATCGGTTTTGAAATAGCTTTGTTATGTCTTCGGACATGGCAGAGCCTTTGAGAAGCTTGCTCGGAGTTCGGGATTTCGATGACCAATCTACTAAGGGCGCATGGGGGATGCCTTGGCGTTAAGAGAATGAAGGGCGTGGAAGTCTGCGAAAAGCCTGGGGGAGTTGACAAACAAGTAATTATCCCGGGATTCCCAACTGCAGCCAGCTGAATACATAGGCTGGTTTGTAACAACCTAGTGAACTGAAACATCTAAGTAACTAGAGGAAGAGAAAGAAAAATCGATTCCGTCAGTAGCGGCGAGCGAAAGCGGAATAGCCCAAACCCCGGAGGTTTCCTCTGGGGGGTTGTAGGACTCCAATGTTGGATTGTGTGTTGCTAGTGGAAGATTCTGGAAAGTTTCACCACAGAGGGTGACAGTCCCGTACACGAAAGTAAACACACACCATAGGAGCACCTGAGTAGGTCCAGTCACGTGAAACCTGGACTGAATCCGCGGGGACCATCCCGCAAGGCTAAATACTCCTTAACGACCGATAGTAAACCAGTAGCGTGAGTGAATGGTGAAAAGAACCCCTGCTAGGGGAGGTAATGAACCTGAAACCATGTGCCTACAAGCGGTCGGAGCTCTATGTCTCAGCTTGCTGAGAAATGAGTGACGGCGTGCCTTTTGCATAATGATCCGGCGAGTTGTGGTATGCGGCTTGGTTAAGTCCTTACGGGACGTAGCCCAAGGGAAACCGAGTCTGAATAGGGCGAAATTGTCGTATGCTGCAGACGCGAAACCTGTGTGATCTACCCATGAGCAGGTTGAAGCGCGGGTTAAACTGCGTGGAGGACCGAACCCACTTAGGTTGAAAACTGAGGGGATGACTTGTGGGGAGGACTGAAAGTGTAATCAAACCAGGAGATAGCTCGTTCTCTCCGAAATATCTTGAGGGATAGCGTCGAGTAAATTAGTTACCGGGGGTAGAGATACTGAATCGGATGGGGGCCCTTCCCAGGGTACCCCACCGAACCAAACTCCGAATACCGGTTAACCTTACCTCGGCAGTCAGTCCCTGGGGGATAAGCTCCAGGGTCGAGAGGGAAACAACCCAGATCGCCTGCTAAGGTCCCGAAGGACCACTTAGTCACTAAGGAAGTTGAAGTGCCGTGACAGCTGGGATGTTGGCTTAGAAGCAGCCACCATTTAAAAAGTGCGTAACAGCTTACCAGTCGAGCATTTCTGCGCCGATAATGAACGGGAGTAAGTGGTACACCGAAGCAGCGGGCTCTAGTTTACTAGAGCGGTAGGAGAGCGCCGATGATCAGATACGAGCCGTACGGTAACGAGCGGTGTCGGGGTCATCGGGTGATTATGCCGGAATGAGTAACGATAAAACAGGTGAGAATCCTGTTCGCCGAAAGCCTAAGGTTTCCTGGGGAAGGCAATTCCGCCCAGGGTTAGCCGGTACCTTAGTCGAGGCCGAAAGGCGTAGACGATGGATAGCAGGTCAACATTCCTGCGCCGGTTGTGTATTCGATGTGGGGACGGCGTCCAGAAAGTGAGCGGTACGATTAGAAATGTCCGTAGCGAAAGCTGAGATATCCAGGGTTAAAATACTGGTGTTCGTCAAGGCTGAGCTCGAGAACGTTTAAGTTTTCGAAGTCACTGGAAGGACGTCCAAGAAAAGCCACTAGGTTAAGCAACTGACCGTACTAAAACTGACACAGGTAGGTGAGAAGAGAATTCTAAGGCGCTCGGGAGAACGGTGGTTAAGGAACTCTGCAAAATGGCCCCGTAAGTTCGCGATAAGGGGCGCCTTCTTCGGTTCACGCTGAGGAAGGCCACAGAAAATCGGCTCTAACGACTGTTTATCAAAAACACAGGTCTCTGCTAACACGCAAGTGGATGTATAGAGACTGACGCCTGCCCGGTGCTGGTAGGTTAAGGAAGACGGTTAGCCTCACGGCGAAGCTGGCGACCGAAGCCCCAGTAAACGGCGGCCCTAACTATGAGGGTCCTAAGGTAGCGAAGTTCCTTGTCGGGTAAGTTCCGACCTGCATGAAAGGCGTAACGATTTGAGCACTGTCTCAACCACCGACCCGGTGAAATTGTAGTTGTGGTGAAGATGCCACATACCCGCGGCTAGACGGAAAGACCCCGTGAACCTTTACTGTAGGCTGATATTGGGTTGAGATATGTCTTGTGTAGGATAGCTGGGAGGCTTTGAACAGATGGCGCTAGCCATTTGGGAGCCGTTGTTGAAATACCAGCCTGGTCATATTTTAATTCTAACTTTGATCCCCTGAATCGGGGCAAAGGACAGTGTCAGTCGGGCAGTTTGACTGGGGCGGTCTCCTCCCAAAGAGTAACGGAGGAGTACAAAGGTACACTCAGCCTGGTCGGCAATCAGGCGTAGAGCGTAAAGGTAGAAGTGTGCTTGACTGCGAGACTCATAAGTCGAGCAGGAACGAAAGTTGGTCTTAGTGATCCGGTAATCCCGAATGGAAGGGTTATCGCTCATCAGATAAAAGGTACTCCGGGGATAACAGGCTTATCGCATCCGAGCGTCCACAGCGGCGATGCGGTTTGGCACCTCGATGTCGGCTCATCACATCCTGGGGG
>PAUV01000071.1 GCA_002712845.1 Rhodopirellula sp.
ACCGTGGTCCGTTCTCACCAATTGCGACATCATCGCCCGAAATCAAACTCTGCGAACACCTGCCCTTACTCGCAAAACAGGCGCATCAACTGTCAGTCGTTCACTCCGTCGGGGGAACAGTGAACACGAATGATCACCACGCCGGCTACTACTATAACCTGACAGGACACGTACCCGACGAGACCTTCATAACCCAAGGCAACGACCGCAGACCGTACGCAGATGATTGGCCATTCATGGGGTCAGTGGTTAGCTCTCGTGCANATCGCCAAACGACACTTCCCGGAGCGATCACACTNCCCCACATGCCNAGTCGAAAACCNTACACACGTCCAGGCCAATTTGCTGCAAANCTGGGCGTAGAGTTNGATCCNTTGTATGTGAATGGCTCTGTGGACCAACCTCTCTTATTTCAAGCCCCATCGCTGATGGTTTCCGGCGATGTGACCCGAGAGCAATTCCTGTCAAAGCAACAACTATTCAAAATACTGGATAAGGCCCGCACAGATTTCGATTCATCACCTCAGGTGCGTATTTGGAAACAGCATCAGGAACGTACGATGAACCTGTTGATGGCTAATGAAACCACGACAGTTTTTGACCTCGAAAAAGAACCACTTTCCGTTCGCGAACGCTACGGAAATTCTGTCAATGCGATGAGNCTCCTGCTTGCCCGACGTCTGGTACAAGCTGAAGTTCCCTTTGTGACCGTTTTTTGGAAAGAGAACGAGAAGATCAAAGACAAGTGCAAGAGCGCTGGTGGGTGGGACACCCATGGCAACAACTTTGGCTGCTTGAAAGACCACTTGCTACCTGAGTTTGACAAAGCATTCTCTGCCCTAGTGGAAGACCTGGCTGAACAAGGCATGTTGGACGANACTCTGCTNCTTGTNACCAGCGAAATGGGACGCCAGCCCAAGATAGGAGACCGTNGATCGGGCGGNGTTAGCGGCGCAGGACGTGATCATTGGACACATTGCCAAAGCGTCTTGATGGCGGGCGGCGGAATACNAGGCGGGCAAGCATTTGGATCCAGCGATCGCTTNGGCGAATACCCNAGCGATCATCCTGTCACACCAGCCGACATCACCAAGACNGTNTATCATGCGACCGGCACTCACGACCTGATTGCACGGGATTCNCAGGATCGCCCGTTCAGCCTGCTGGANCCNGGCAAGCCAATCATGGACTTGTTTTAGCATCCACGGTCTTGNCACCGTCAGCTTCCGTCTCNCTCGTTTTGACTTTCCCCGCACCTGTGGGTTGCGCGATCCAACTACTTACGAGCGTTCCATCTGCTAGATTCCAGACTCGTATTTCACCGTCATGCGAGCCGGTTGCAACCTTGGTGTGATCCGATTGAACAGCGGAACACAACACCCAATCAGCGTGGCCCTTAAATTCAGTGGCTACCTGATTTTTTGTGAGATCGACTTTGACCAACTTATTGTCGCTTGAGGGAACGAAGGCAAAATCGCCAGCAGCTGCGATCCGGTAGCCTTCACCACCAATTGCCACCTCAGCGATTTTCTTAGCGTCCGAGACATTCCAACGATGTACTTTGTTGTCGTTTCCGGTAGACACGACCTGTTTTCCATCAGGCAGCATAAAAACGCCGCGTACCGCATTGCCATGCCCTTGGTAACTGATCAGCAACTGCCCGGTTTCTGCATTGAAAACTTTGGCTGATTTATCCCGACTTGCCGACACCAACTTTGTCCCATCCTTGCTCCAGNCAATCGCGTTTACAAAATCAGCATGACTAAGCAGAGTCTTTTGAACCTTGAGGGTTTCCATATCAATGATGCGAATCGTCTTGTCAGCAGACGCAACCGCCAACTTTTTTCCATCTGGCCGAAAGGCCAAATCGAGGACAACGTCATCACAAGCCGCAAGCACTGCCGTCACTTCATGACTCACAAGGTCAATCACACGGACATCACCAGCAAATCCGGGACGTCCNCTGGCAACAACTACTTGTCGCTCGAAAGCAGGTTGTGAGGCACCGCTATCGCCATCTCCTGACTTCTTCTTCTGTACACCGGAAGAAAGAGGTGGAAAAGCAATCGCGTAGGTTTGCTGCCCCACATTGCCAATGCGATCTTGAAGATTCCCCTGTGTATCCCAGACCAGAATCTCATTGTAACCACCACTAAAAACCAGATCACTTCCAGTTGAAAAAGCGATCGCGGTCACCTGCAACGGAGCGGGGTAGATGGCGGGCGATGCCGGATGCTCCATGGGTGGAATAACAAATGGCAACCGTGTATCCGGGTCATCNCCATCGAACATGGCCCCTTGCCCGATCCAATCCGCTACCACTTTGATTTGGTCTNCAGTCAACGCATCTGNTTCCGCNGGCATTCGCTCAAATGAATCTTCGACGGTCAGTCGCCGCAACAATTCAGCACCGTCATCTTTGCTGACCTTCAGAGGCATCACACCNCTGTCGCCTGGCTTAGACAACTCCGTGAATGTATCGATGCGATACCCACCCTCAGCTTTCTTTGCATCATGACAAGCGACACAATTTTCTAAAAAGATGGGGGCAACGTCACGTTTGAAACTGACACGACTTTCGTCCGCGGCAACAACACCCACCATTAGAAACACGATGGTTGTCATTATCACTTCGGTTCGCAACCATTGTTGATGGCACTGAAAGATTAGTTTCATGGTTCGTTATCTAAAAACAGAAATCGGCAGAAGGCAGAAAAACTGGAGTGAACATTACGCCACAGTGAACTTGGTAACCGCAAAANCTCAATGCTGAAAAATGAACTCATCTGTATTCAAAAGAGCCCAACAAACATCGGCGAGNCCATCAGCAGGCGTTTCTCGCTTACCGCAATGTGCGACCGCAGCCTTTCGCTCAAACTCAGTTGGCAATCTGCAAACGGCCGACAAATACAACTGATCAAGGATTTCCGTAAGTGGCACCTNNCTTTTNAGTGCCGCACGAAATCGATTTGATTCCTCCTGCAATTTTTTGTGAATGGTCGAGCCATTGAATAATTCAATCGCCATCCCAAGATTGGAATCACTCGCACGTTCGCAAGCACACACCGTACTACGTTCGGGCTGACCAAAGACCTTTAGAAAATCAAGTTTCACCAGATCAGGGGCAGGCAAATGAGTGGCCTTGGTCCCTGCAGGTAAATTGGTAAATGTTTCTTCCAGGCCCGTCGCATGATTGATCGCATCAAGTAACTGCTCAGCAGCCATCANACGAGGCAGTTGATGTGAAAAATAGACTTGATCTTCACGGTTTGAATCATTGGCNAGATAACTNGCTTGGTAGGTTCGACTGTTCAGAATCANNCTCAGTAAATATTTACGATCGAATCCATTCCTTGCAAAATCCTTCGCCAATGCATCCAGCAGCGGGCCATTGGCAGGTGGATTGGAATCGCGAAAGTCATCTATTGGCTCGACGATTCCACGAGCAAAACATTCGCTCCAAATCCGGTTCGCCTCAATCTTTGCAAAATACGGATTCTCAACATTCACAAGCCAATCCACAAAAGTATCACGACGATCTCCGTCAATGACAGATTCCACCGTTCCATCCACAGGCAACCATGGCTTCATCTGCTGGCCCGTCCGAGGTTGGGTAACTTCGCCGGTAGTCGCTGACCAGACGAACATTTCACCTGGACGTNGTGTCTTGCGTCTTTGCACGCGTTGGAAGAAAGCTCCCAGCCCGTAATAGTTGTCTTGGGTCCAGCGTTCAAAAGGATGGTTGTGACACTTGGCACATTGCAAGCGAGCGCCCAGAAACACTTGNGAAACGGTTTCCACGCAATCATTCATGCTGGTAGCTGTGCGATAAAAATTCGCTGGCGGATTCGACAATGTGGAACCATCTGCAGAGAGCAATTGCTTGGCAAACTCATCGTACGGCATATTCGTCCGAAACGCCTCTTCAACCCAGCGGTGATATTTNTGAACACCCTCTTTTCCAACCAGTTGACTGGTCATNTTGAGCAGGTCCCCCCACTTCAACGCCCAGAACTTGGCGTACTCTTCACGTTCCAGCAGGCGATCAACCAATGCCGCGCGTTTAGCGCCGGAGGTGTCTGCGAGAAACTCCTTGCTCTCCTGAACCGTGGGCAGAATACCGATCACATCCAGATAGACACGTCTCAAAAACTCCGAATCACTGCACGTTTCTGACGGCAGGTATTGAATCTGTTTCAGCTTTACATTGACGAGTTCGTCTATGTAATTTGCTTCGGGTGGGGATTTCCACTCGAAACCTGACTTGCGTTGAACAAACATAAATGGAACGGACTCGATGTGCTCNAGAAAACGCACCAAAACCACAGCCTCGCCTTGTGCTCCAGCCTCAACCCAACCGGACTCATCTACCGCCGCAACAGTTTGGTCAGAGCTTTCATAAACCACGAGATCTGTCACATCCCGTGATGTTCCATCTGCGAAATGAGCAAGCACTGACAGTTGTTGGCGTCCCTGCTCAAGAGCCATGATCCGTTTCTGCGCAGGATAAACTTCCAAGCGGACACAGCGTGCTGCCTCAGGCGGATCAGCATGAGCTCCCTCGGCAATCCAATCACGCAGGATGTGATAAGCAGGATCATCAGGTTGAAGCTGTTTTCCNCCACCATGACTCACTTTCATGAGTGGTTTCTGCAACAGCAAACTCTGTTCCGGTTCTATTCGGTTGACTCGTCGACCAAAGTCCTCACGAATCAACGTGAGGAGATCAAGTTTCTGGTCAAACCCCCTCAGCGACAGGCGAAACATTCCCTTCCCGCTGGGCGAACCATGACAGGCACCCGAGTTGCAACCCTGCTTTGACAGTGCCACAAGAACCTCTGACTCAAATGCAACATTGCGATGTTTTTCTGCAGCTGACACGCGGACCGGAACCTTGACTTTCAGCGAGCCAACCTGCACGACTAGCTCCGTAACGCCATCAGCCTTTGGATAAACCACCCCGTCTCGGACTTCTGCAACACTTTCATCAAGACAACCAACCACGGCCTCACGTGTCCAGTCCTGCGGCACTTGCTGAGCATCATGTCCAGTCACAACCAACTGACGCCGGGATGAATTCCCTGTGAGCTCAACTTTCGGCGGATGCACCTGAATACTTTCAGGCATACTTGCGATCGGCAGTGAAGAAAACTCGTGAGCAAATTCAAGCGACTTCCCCTGATACTGACTCACAAGCTCGACGCCTATGACGCCTTTTTCTGCAGTATTGTCCGGTGGCAGAGTCAAATTGAAGACTGCCGTATCCGAATCCGCCGGGACAGTAACGGGTTCAGCAACGGTCCATCCTTTCGGAAGCGATGTGAACTTGACTGCAACTGACTGAGGATCGTCCCCCTGACGATCAACACTTAGAGTGATCGAGTGCGTTTTACCTGCGACTAATGGCTCAGAGGCTGACACACTCAATTTAACCGGATCGATCCACTGCACTGGTAACTCTTTTTCCATCATGCGTCCTCGTCCGTTGAACTCGGAATACGCAAGAAATGAAACCGAAGAAGGCTCTTCCATTGGATTCAAGCGAGATAGCGTCAGGGTGTACTTGTCTTTGTCCGCCTTGGTTACAACATTCCACTGCCCATTGGACGGATCACTTAAAAGCGTGAGGTTCGACTTGAACTTGTCATTCTGTCGTTTCAATACAAGCGTTGCCTGATGACTCTTCTGCTGCCGAGCCAGTTTCAACACACCCTCCGGTGCGAGCGAATAGTACTCTGCCTCAGCGCCAGTGCCACTGAGCAAGATAGTGCCGTCCCGCCAATTACCTGGAAAGGGAATGTGAGGGCGTTTAGCACGGTGCAGTGCTACGCTATTGACTGACACTTCCAGCGGGACCTTTCCTGGCACGGTACCCTCCAACTCAACCAGTGATGAACTCCCAACGTTCCAGGTCTCATCAGCAAGCAGATAGATTTTCACTTCCTTTACTTTCGCCGGTATGCGTGGATTCAAAACCCGCAGCCCTTGCACAGGCTTGGCGAATGCCAGTTCAACAATTCCGTCATAACCGAAACGGTCGACTTGCAAGTCCAGCACACACGCTCCATGTGTGAGTTCGATTGCAAATTCTTCTTGAGCCTTTGCATCAGACTTAAGAGACAACTCAACCCGCCCGGACCGTAGAACTTCAACCAAGTAGCCAAAACCTTCGCCTCCACGCCCCAGCAAATCGGTAGCCTTCAAACGGTAAAGACCGTCAGACGGAAACTTGTAGTCAAAACTCCATTCATCGGCATCCGTGACTTTGGACTCGGCAACCACTTGCCCTTGCTCATTTGAAAGCTGCATCTTCAGCAGCGCAGTTGAACCAAGACTACGAGTTCTTGAACGAAATCGCACAGTCTCGTCTTTGATTCCCTGAATCACATACTCATCCTGCTCGCCCGCGACGCCTAATGTTCCATTGATGCCGATCGGATAGGCCAGAGAACTCGCTTCAGCACCTTCGAGGTATTGCGGCGACGAACTGACATGAATCGTTTTCCACGCAGAATCTTGTCCATCCTTGAAGTGGAAGGAGATATTTCTGTCATCGTCGCAGGCGGCGTTTTGCCCTGAAATTTCTCGCTGCAGCGGTGACTGTCGCCCGAGCATCGACACGTTGATTTCGGCCGCCTCGCCACGTTCTACTGCGAGGGGAAAACAATGACTTACGAGAGGAAAATCACCGATCCTCAAATGATAACTTCCACCTGCGGCGTACCCACTATCTTTGATTTCAACGACATAGTCCCCAGCTGTCGCAAATTGATGCCGAAAGCGACACTCAACGCCAAGACCATCGTCGTCTGCAACCAGAATCGGTTTTCCATCAATTGTTAGTAACCGAATCGCCGGATCCATCGTTGAAGCGATGCATTGCGTGAGCGCCTCGACTGTAACCCACTGATTTTCATCAACATGAATCTGGTAATAGTCCAGCGACGTCCCATCACTCTTACCATCAACCGAAACTTGCGAAGGAACTTTCTGTGCAGTAGCGAGCGAGTGATTCTTACCGTTGTCCGCAACCACGCTTAAGTCCTCAACCACAAGAACGGTTGCAGGAATAGGGCCCGCGTTGGTCGCTGCCCACAGACCGATTGACCCCAAGGGTGCATCCGCTGGCACGGTTAATTGAATGACTGCCTTCTCCGCTTCGACGGTATCGACGCTGACTTGAGAACTGCCGCGAGTCAGGAAACGCAGAGTGGAGTCGAATCCCTTACCGACAACGGTCAACTGGGTAGTGCTGCCTGGCTTGACTGATCGCGGCGTGATGGCAGTGATTGATTGCGCCCGCAAAGGACCACAGGCCAGGCAGAGCAGAAGCGTCCCCACCATGGAAACAAAACGCATATCGTACGAACCTGATAAGGAAAATTTCATTGATTGATAGTTCATCGTTGTGAACGGTGCGTCTTCAAGTGACAGGTACATGAACGGGTAGACTGACGAATCAAATCAGACCGGGAATAGGCTGCCCGTGGTAGATCTGGTGAGGCCGTTCGGCTGCATCACGCCAAACCGCTGTCGCGGGAATACCGAGAGCACGATAAATCGTTGCCGCAAAATTCTCGGGCGTGACAGGTTGCTCGCTCGGGTAGCCACCCTGTTCATCAGATGCGCCAATCACATTACCACCACGAACACCACCTCCCGCAAACCAAACCGATTGCACAGCGCCCCAGTGATCGCGTCCCGGCAAGTCGTAATGTTTCTCCAACAGACTGATCTGAGGCGTCCTACCAAATTCACTTGCCATCACGATCAATGTTTCATCCAACTCACCAGTCGCTTGAAGATCATCCAACAAAGCAGAAAGAGCTTTGTCGGTCGGCGGTAGCAGTTTGTTTTTCAGATGAGGAAACGCATTGCCGTGGGTGTCCCATGTCTCATCGTTGCCTAAATTTACCTGCACAAGATTAACCCCCGTTGATACCAGGCGTCTGGCCATCAACAAGGACCAACCAAAAGAGTTTGCTCCATATCGTTCGAGGGTTTTTGGATCAGCATGGGTCACATCGAGGGCATGGTGCACAGAAGAGTCGGTCAGCAGATCAATCGCTCCTTGCCGCAATCGATCAAATTGTCTTGTTTCGGCGTGTCCGCCGAGTTTGTGTCGCTGATGCTGCAGGGTTTCTAAAAGCTGCAAACGACCATTGACCTCCTTCATTCCCAGGCCATGCGGCAAACTCAACTGGGGTGCCTGAAAAACACGTTTGTCAGAACCTCCTCGCTCCTGATGGTCAAAGTCGTGCGTCGGGAAAGCACCATATGATTTCGCATGAAAAGGAGATGCATCAATCATCCATGGGTCATGGGGGGCTCCCATTTCGCCGGCGTCCTGCCCGGGGATCACGCGGCCGGAATTATGAACCAGTCTTTCGGGCAAAACGACGGCAGGCGGCAGGTTGTTGACAGATTCAGTGGCTCGCCCCGCAACTGCAGCAATGGAAGGGCGATCCGTTCGACTGGATTCATTTGGTTTGAAACCGGGGGGCAACTTTGAATGCCCCGTCAAAATCATGTGATGACCGGCCGAGTGTTCATTTGATCCATGGGTCAACGAGCGGCACAAGGCCCACTGATCACTACGTTCGGCCAACCGTGGCAGGTGTTCGCAGATCTGAAGCCCTGGCGTTTTGGTCGAAATGGGTTTGAATTCACCCCGAATGGTGTCGGGAGCATTCGGCTTCATATCGAAACTCTCGTGCTGTGCCAAACCGCCTGACAGAAAAATAAAGATGCACGATTTTGCTTTGCCGGTAACAGGTCTGCTGTCGGCGGCCTCGGCCTGACGTAAACCAGTCAAATGATTCAGCCCCATCCCCAGCAGACCAATTGACCCGATTTGCAAAGCCTCACGGCGGGCCAAACGGGGATGAACACAGCTACTTCCTGATGCACTGTTTTGTGGCTGCCGATGTATCATTCATCCGCTCCGGTATACAGAGGAGTGATTACCTGACCGTTACACAATTGATGGGGACGATCCAGTGGATCCATGATTTGTGTTTCGCTTTCAACACCCAGTGAATGAAAAGCCGTCGTCAAGCAATCAGCTGGTGAATACGATCGAGTGATTGGATAAGCTGCCTGAGAGTCGGTTTTACCAATCACCTGCCCACCCCTGACACCGGCGCCCGCGAACAAGCCCGAGTAAGTGTGAGCCCAGTGATCTCGTCCCGGCAACGTCTGGCCCGGCAACGTGGACACTTTGGGTGTGCGACCAAACTCACCCATCACCACAACAAGAGTTTCATCCAGCAAGCCGGACGAATCCAAGTCATCCATTAAGGCTGACAAACCCTGATCCAATTGTGGCAGCAGCTTGTTCTTCAACTTTCCCCAGTTGTCCGTATGAGTATCCCATGTTTGCACGATCCCCATGGCTGCTTGCACTACGGGGACGCCAACTTCGATCAGCCGACGCGCTAACAACAGGCTTTGCCCAAACTGGTTGCGTCCGTAGCGATCACGTGTCGCAGGCGTTTCCTCAGCAACCTCAAATGCTTTGACAACCTTCCCCGAGGTCAAAAGGTTGATGGCGATTTCCTGCTGCTGTCGAAAGGAACCGGCGTCACCACTGAGCGTGCCCGCACGTTGGTGTTGCAACTGATCCAATAATTGTCGCCGTGATTGCAATCGCTGCTGCGTGATCCCCTCACGCATACTCAAAGCCTGCATCCGGAATGCATCATCATTGGGATCACCGTTAATCTGCCACGGATCATATTTTGCTCCCAAAAATCCAGCATGCTGCCCCGGCCATGTCAGTGGCCCCTCGATAAAGTAATTGGGTAGCGACACTGCGGTAGGAATGCCGTCATTTCGCGGGCGTATAAAATCGAGAGCAGCAGCAAAGTTTGGAAAGTCATTCCGCGACTCAACGCGATCCAAATCGGTACCGCCGCGCGGAATGGGTGTAGGGCGTCCGGTCAACGCGACATGGGTCGCTAACAAGTGATTGTGCTCTCGATGTGCAAGCGTTCTTACGATCGCCCACCGCTGCATCTGCTTGGCAAGACCCGGAAGGTGTTCACAAACAGCAATGCCTGGCACCGTAGTAGCGATTGGCTTGAATTCCCCACGCACTTCAGCAGGCGCATCAGGCTTAGGGTCAAGCATATCCAATTGGCTTGCACCGCCACTGAGATGCACGTGCAAGACAGATTTGGCACGACTGTTGTTCTGCTGTTTTGCATCACCCGCTAAAACGCTTTTCTCAGTTGGCAGCAACGAGCCGACGACACCAGCAGCGGTCGCGTGAAGAAGGCCTCTTCGATTAAACGCGTACCTGGGTAACATCGTTGGGCTCGGCGACGGAGATAGCACTGGTGGATGGGGAAATGGCGGGGTCTCTATTGTCGGCTCTCACACGGCCCGATGCAACAATCCTCTCAGTTTATGCGGCACACGAGGCGTTACGACTCAAGAACGACCTATTCCTGTCGCCAGCAATCGTGAACACGAGCAAAATGGGGGGGGGGCGGCAATCTGCACACCAGCATGCCTTTTTTGTGGCCATTTACTCATTTTTCCGCAGGACACCGTTTTTTTACGCCGCCCAAGGCGACTCAGTGTTGAAAGTCAGCACCAGTGATGGTGCAATGGTGACGGTGCAATGGTGACGGTGCAATGATAGACAAAGGATTTCTTTGGAATTCTTCCCCGCCAAAATCACGCCCGCCAAAACCCCTTCCACGGACTCATGCATGCTCGAATTCGGACAATTCAAAGCGAATACTTGCAATGGCGTTGGACGTCGCGGATTCCTGAAAACGGCGGCCAGCATCCCCGTCGCACTTGGAGCCGGAATCCCAACGCTTGCTGAAGCAGAGGAAGCCAGACGACGCGCGAAAGCAAAGTCAGTGCTGCTGTTGTGGCTATGGGGTGGACCGAGCCATATCGACATGGTCGACCCCAAACCTGATGCACCGATGGAATACCGCGGCCCGTTCGGCACCATCCCGACAAGAACAACAGGCATGCGATTCACCGAACTGCTGCCCCGACTGGCATCGCGAAGCGACAAGTTCAGTGTGATCCGTTCGATGCAAACCAGTAATGGTGGACACCCTGGCGCCGGCACGGTTGGTCTGACTGGCTATGAAGAAAATGCGGGGCCGGTCCAACCCAACTTTGGCTCCATCATCGCCAAGCATCGTGGGCAGCATGATGCCTTGCCACCATTTTTCTACGTTGGCCAAGGCATTCCCCGAGACCTGCCACGACGCATCGAGGGCTATGGCGGAGGAACCCTNGGAAAAGCGTACGACCCGTTTTTGGTCAGCTGCAGTGAACAGGGCAAAGTTGGAATCCCAACACTCAAGATGCTACCGGGAATGACNCCTGATCGAATCACCGATCGCAGGCAACTGCTAACTCAATTGGATCAGACGCAGAAGCAATTGGAAAATGCCCGNATCAGTGACTGGAAAAGATCGTACCAAGCGGCTTACGGCTTGCTGACAAAACCAGGAGCCCGCGAGGCATTTGACCTAACTCAGGAATCGGAAAGCACACGTGATGCTTATGGACAGACGACCTTTGGACAAAGCTGCTTACTGGCGCGACGTCTGGTCGANGCTGAGGTCCCGTATGTTCAAGTCAATTGGAGCGAGTACGTCGAAACATTCACTCCCAATGGGGACTTTGGTTGGGACACACACATTTATAATTTTGAGCTCTTACAGGATCGGCACTGCCCAATCTTTGACCGTGCCTTCAGCGCACTGCTGGACGATCTTTATGACAGAGGCCTGATGGACGACACGCTTGTGATTGCCATGGGTGAGTTTGGCCGAACACCACGGATCAGTAACCGGGCTGCCCGAGAACACTGGCAACATTGCTACTTCTCGATCTGGGCGGGTGCTGGCGTCCAACCGGGACGCTGCATTGGCCAAAGNGATGCCAAAGCTGAACATCCGGTAACACGCCCCATCACTCCATTGATGGCTGGCACAACCATTAGTGAATTGTGTGGTGTCGGAGCACGAGAGCGTGCTGAAATGAAAGTCCTCGATGGCGGCAGCCTGATCCACGAACTGCTGTAAACTCGATTCAACCGACGAATTCCAAATAAGCCATGACACTTTTGATTCTGCGTTCAATCATTGTTTACACTCTTCTTTCGACAGCAACGCTGACTACTGCGTTACCTGCGGCCGAACCAGTGCGATTAACTGATGACGGATCACTGAAGCGGGACCCTCGTTTTGTCAATGAAGGTAAGGAGCTTGTTTATTGTTACGATGAGGCACCGGACTTGATCCGCATGATGCGAATCCGTCTTGATGAACCAAACCCCAAACCGATGTTTGACAACTCAGGTGACAAACATCAACTGGAGCCTTTCTTTTCGCCCGATGGCCGATACATCGTCTTCACCGAATGTACTGGTAACCTTTCGGCGAGGCTTGTAATTCGGGAACAGCACAGCAAAAAAGACGCCTACATCACCCACAGTGGTCGCGGAGGCACGCGGAGTCCCTGCTTCTCACCCACAAGTGACCTCGTTGTCTATGCGTTCGCAGAAACAGGTCCTCAGCATTTGTGGTCAGTGAAACCCGACGGCACTGAAAAAAAACAANTTAACGAAACCCAGGGAATCAGTAATTGGCCAACCTTCACGCCGGACGGCAAACGTCTCGTCTATTCCAATAGTCGGGAAAACAACTACGAAATCTACTCGATGAATCTTGATGGCTCTGATGAAAAGCGACTCACAACCAACACCTTGATGGATATCCGCCCAATGGTCTCACCCGATGGAAGCAGGATCGCGTTCACGAGCACGCGTAATGGCAACTATGACATCTATGTCATGAACATCGACGGATCCAATACTCAACGTGTCACCGAGTCCGAAGAACGCGATGACTATCCCACCTGGCACCCTGACGGGAANCNNTTGGTTTACGTCGGCGAACGGGCAGGGAANTTCGATTTGTNTATGGTTGANGTTCCATGATCTGGTACACAACTGCACAACAATCTGCCGCATCATTGATCCTGCACTTCAAGTTCCGCTTCGGGTGGGTTGCAAAACCCGACCTCCCTGTGTGGGCATATCTCTGTTTGCTCACTGTGGCGTTCTCTGCAATGCCCCACTCTGGACTGGCGGTAGAACTTCGTGACTCAGATCAAGTCTCCTTACACCCGACGGCGCCTACTGAAATCACGCTAATAGGTCAGAACCTTCGTTCTGACTCAGGACAGGTCGCTGACCTGTGGTGCAGTTCACCTGTGACCGTGGAAGTTCTGGATCCTGAAAATAAAGATCGTAATCGTGTCCGTTACCGCGTGACCCCCACAAAACCATTGGGTGGGGTTATCACGATTCGTGCCTACACGGCAGACTCGGTATCCCAAGCGTTGTTTTTTTTCATTACTTCTCCGGCAAGTCAGGACATTCCCTCTGAATCGGATCCTCCCCTGGCGCCCCCCTTCGGTATTGACCTCAAATCAAAAGGCAATGGTGACACCACGATTCGACTTGAGTGCGTGAAGGGTGAAACATTGTTCGCCGAAATCATCGGATCACGAATTGGAAGCCCGGTTGATGGCGTGCTAACGCTAGCAGATGAAAACAAACGTGAACTGACGTTTGCTGACGATCATCCACTCACGGGCAGCGACCCTATCCTGCAATGGACCGCCGAGTACACAGGCATCTACCACCTGACAATCAAAGATGTGGAATATCGTGGTGGTCTACGAATGCATTTGCGAGTAAGTGAAAAAACGACAGTCGGCCGGACCATCCCACCAGCCATCCGACGTGGAGAAACAAAACGGTTGCGAGCCACCACGGCATCACACTCAGAGCCCCTCTGCGAACAAGTCGTCCACATTGGCATGGGCCAAGCCCCCGGTCTGGGCTACCTGCCTCAAAGCTCGACCCTGTCGCCATTCCTCAAATCAGACCAGCCTGTTTACAACGAAACAGACGGTGCCCGACTTCCAATCCCTGCATTGCTGTGCGGTAAGATTGAGTCAGGCGAAGAGGTTGACAACGTCACTTTCGATGCAATCCAAGGTGAAACACTCACCATCAAATTCTTATCAACTGATGGTCCATTCGTTGGTGACTTGCGTTTATTTCGCAAAGACCAAAAGGTCCGTGACCATCACTTTGGACGCGATCCCAACAACAGTCTGAAATACAAA
>PAUV01000072.1 GCA_002712845.1 Rhodopirellula sp.
CTGCAACGGAGGCATTGCCTGAACCGGCGCCCACTGAGGTGACCACGTGAGTCACTCTCCAGGCTGCCAAAATCGAGATCGGCGTGATTCAGAATGGCAACTGATGACTGGATCTCTTTGTACTGATAAAGCCCAGTTTGCGATCTGGAAAATTTCTTTCGGGATCTCCATGAATCGCTGGTGTCTTCTCTTCTTTGTCGTACTCGTTTTCGGGTGGGCAGGCCTATTTAGTGGTTCTGCAAAACCAGCCGTGGCGCAGGAGGCAACTGAATCTGAAAAGATTGGGGAAGCCGCTGAGCCGAACCAAAAGGCAGATGATGACGATAGCCGAGTCTCCGCTGAAGCTGATCAGGAAAATGCGAATGGGAAACCGGAAGATGCAAAGTTGTGGCTGCCCGCCGTGCTACCAGATGGTCGCCGAATCACACCGATTGGTATGTACCAGTCGCAGATGGATGAGTTGGTTCCGAAAGACTACTATCCCGTTTCGTTGGAACAACTTAATCTTGCAATCGCAAAGTGGACTGCGCGAGCTACTGATGATCAGACCAGTCGGCTGAAAGGTGCTGTTTATTGGGTCAGGGTCGTTGGTGATACTCTTGTTAGCGAGAAGAGTATTCTGGACATCGAATCTGATCGCACTGCCCAAGTCCGGCGCTCGCTGGGAATGGTAAATCTGGCGATCGAACAGCCACGGGGGTTTTCACCTGGAAACACCACTGTCCCACGGATGGAATCAGAGGCCGATGGAAATCTTGTGGCAGTGTTTCGCGGTGATGCGTTGCCAGGTAGCAGTTCGGAGATTCGGTACTCGTGGAACATGCGAGGCACAAAGTCTGCAAATGGATATGCCTTTGACTTGAAGATTCCGCGAGCTCCACAGGCCAAGTTCTATTTTTCCATGCCCACGGGGACCTCGCTACGTACTGACCAGGGAGTCTTGAGACTCCGCTCAGGACCCCCGGATGAAGCAAGTGACTACTCTGAGGTAGACGAGCTTACCGAGGCGAACGAGTCGAACTGGGCAGTCGATTTAGATTGGTACGAGCTTGATGCGGGTGGGCTTGATGCGGTCACCATTCATACGCAAGTCGAGCCAGCGAATTCAGAGCCGGGCAGTTTCATCATTCGACGCTCTGAAATGCAATACGACACGGATCGTCGCGGTCTGAAGTGGGCTTGCAAAATGGCCGTCCAAGTTCCTGAGGCTTGGAGGTTCCCTGAATTATTCATCGGGGATGCAAACGTTACATCGATTGAACTTGGTGGCGAACCACTTCAGTTCTCCAAATCTGAAGCAGCTGGTCGCAATGGTTACTTGCAAATCAAGTTGCTGGGTGACGCAGTGAATGGGGCGGACAAGTTACTGGATGTGGTTGTGCGGGGGCACAGTCGTTGGGAAAGTGCGCAGGGTTGGTGTGAACTTCCGATGCCGATTTGGGTCGGTGAGACTGTGACGCACGCAACGGTGGTTGATGAAGCTGTTCTGTCGGTGCGAGAGCCTTTACGCATCCTTAATTGGAAGTTGCCGGAGAATTGGCAGTGGGTTAGTCAAGGCATCGAGGCAGATATCACAACTGTCACTGCAAGAGGGCCGGCAATCACTTCTGAATTTGATTCAGGTGTAGTAAAGTCCAAAAAACATCTGTTTGCCAAAAGCCGTTGGTCACGTGTTCAGTTGGCGAATCAGGCAATCTTTACCCAGAGCGAAGCTGCCCTGCAATTTAACGTGATTGATGGCAGATTGCTGGCCAAAGCAAGGATTGAGATCAAAGTCGATTCGGATCGAGTGGAGCCTGTCAGATTGCTTGTGCAAGATGGTTGGCTTTGTGAATCACTTACTCTCCAGCATTCAGGTCGGGTCATTGAGAACCCGAGGATTCGCGACGGCGAAATTGTGTTTTGGCCAGAGAACCANGATATTAANAATNCNACCATCCTGGTTGAGGCGGAGGGCAGCACAGNTCTGATTCAGGGAAGTAATGTAAGACGTAGAACACCNAATANTGCAAATCGNAANTTGAACTCTGAGAAAAAAAANAANACAACNGGCGGTGNTGNGGGGAGCGATGGNAAAAATGNAAATCGTAATCCNGATACGAATCGAGCGATGGCGACGCGTGTGCCCGCGAGTTGGTTTTTGAGATCAAAACAGGCACGAGGNAAAGTGATTGCTGCTGTAACACCGCCCAAGGATTTGAACTGGAGTGGTGAAGTGGCGTTGCAACGGGGCTCGTTCGATCCNGAGTCGCTGACTCAGGAGCAGCAAGCGTTCTTTTCGGGATTGAGTTCCGAAACACTTTGGTTTGAGCCCACTTCAGGGCGTACACCNGAATTGCTGCTGTTGAAGCCAAGTGTCAGTTTCAATGCTGCAACATCCTTCGATGTCAGGCGTCTTGGTGATGAAGTTTTTGAGACGTTGGAGATTGAAATTCAATCGGATGGCTTGTTCCGAGAACGATTGCAGGTTCAGACTGGCAGTTTGGAAGGACGTGGTGAGTTTCTGTGGTCCATTAGTGACAGTGGTGATGGATCCACAATTGGTTTGCCTGCATCGGACGTATCCGAGATAGCTGGTGCTTATTCAATTGATCTTTCAGAGAGAAACTTGCGCGGTCGGAAGTTGATAGCCCGCCGAACTTATAAGACACCCGCGTCAATAGAAATGCAGCTGCCGATTGTTAGTGGGGCATCGTCACAGAATGCCATTGCGACGATTGGTGAGGGGCTTTTGGTCAGCCAGAAACCACCTGACGTTCAGCGGGTTCCTAGACGGACTTCAGCTTGGATATCGGAAGCAAAACCCTCGGATGATGAGCTTGTAAGTGATGTGGAGATAGCGGTCGACAAANGCGATGGTGAGATCACAGCCNTCGATGGCAGTACCCAACTGAGGTATGACGCTATACAGTCGTCTTCGATCACTGTGCGNCGGTCGGATGTGAATCCGAGTGTCACCATTGTTTGGCGAGAACAGATTCGAGTCGAAGCATCCAGTCGCGGAACTGATCGCATTGAAGCGACGTATCGGGTCTCTCCCACCACACCTNTTGTTATCTCGTATGAGCCCGAATTGCAGTTGGAATCGGTCANNCGCAATAANAAANCAGTTGATTTGATGACGGTNCAGCGGAGGCCTTTGGTTCTAGAGCCACGATCTGATACCGAGATAATTCAGGTTGTGTGGAATCGTAGTCAGTACGGTCCAAGTTGGATGCGAGAATGCAGGTTGCCACTGATTGATGTGTCCGGAACTGTGCTTAAGTCGGAGTACCGTCTGGTGGCCGCTTCGGATACGTTTGCTCCACTGACATTGATCAGAGGTGAGCAGGGAGGGCAGGGGGTCGCCGCCGTGATTGCCATGCAATCCGGGGAATCAACGACCTTGGTGCGTCGGAACATCGCATTGGCAATGGGTTGGTTATTGGCTCTGTTGACCTTTGCNGTGTGCTGGTTCATTGCAGAGCGATCACCTTCTGTTGTTGCTGGTATCGTTGTTGTCTTTACAGGTGTTCTCTTCCTCTGGTGGCCTTGGAAGTTAGCTGTGATTGGCTGGGTNATTGTTCCGGCGATTACCGCGGCGATGCTNGCAACGAGTCGCCATTGGTTGTGGTTTGGCCANNCTGATAACGAACCATCAAAANTGGAAGGTGGGNCGTTAGGTGGTTCCAGAGATGTNTCGCATGATTTTTCGCTNGATNNCGCAGCGAGGGTGCTGGGGCTGTTGATCGCCATTTCCCTTTTCTTTTCGGCTGTAGTTNNGGCGCAGGAAGGCGGGCCAGAGTCGGTCGACAAAGAGACGACGGTTGGCAGTGCCACNGATGTCAACGTATTGGTGCCGATGGACAAGGCCGGAAAACATCTCGGCTCGATGGTTTACATTCCTGGCAAGATGCATTCCCAGTTATTTCAGCGTGTCAATCGTTCGGAGCCAAAAGATGCTCGCATCGCCATTGCTGATTACAGGGTCAATATGCAGCCTGATTTGGTGCAAGCAGGCATGGTCGATGGTCTAAGTATTGAAGCAGATTATCTCATTCATCTGGAAGATGGTGAGCAGGGGATCAACGTGGTCAGAATTCCAATCCCCTTTGCCTCGATTCGNACGGCAAAACTGCTGAGTGATGTGAGCCGGGTCAGTCGTTTTGCACCCGATAAGGANGGTTGGACAATCGCCACNCTTCCAGCAGCCAGCTATGTACGNATTCGATTCTCACTGTTGGCCACCGTTTCGTTNAATGAACCGTGGGTGAAANTCTCTGNTGCTATTCCTCCAGTCGCTTCATCTCGCCTTGTGGTTCAGTCTGAGCAGAACGTGAGTGCTTTGCGGGTGGCAGGTCNGTTACTCGACGAAACGGAGTTGCGAAGATGGAAAGAAGATCTCGGGCCAANTCAGGAGATGGCAATCGAGTTCCGTACCTTGCAGACGGCGAAAATTGACGTTGCGAGAACACTTGGCAGGCGATATCGCGTTAACGCCGGACGTAGGCAGGTTACGATTGAATGCGAGGTTGATCCGCCCGGGCTGCTCGCCGAGGGTGAGACTTTTCAGTTTGATATACGTGACGCGGCCATGCCGCGACTTACCTCCGGTGACTGGCGTCTTGAAGGTAGCGAATTAAAGAGTTCGAANCGCAGGCAANTGATTCTCACATGCCTGAAAGATGATCCTGGTCCGATTGGATTGCTCTGGACCCTGCCACCAACGGTTGTTGATGAGCTGGATGTTGATTCCGGGGAAATCCAGATTCCCGAGGTTNCCGCTACTTTCGGTGAAAATGGTGACGCGTGGTTAGCGCTCTATAGCGATTCGAAATTGCAGTTCAATGCGCTTGATGCGAGGACCAGTGATGCGTTTTCAGTGGATGACTTTAACAAAAGGTGGCGAGGTTTCACCGAGAAAATCAATGATCGATGTTATGTGATTTCAGGTGAATTACCATCACTGACATTGAGTGAACGACTGAATCAANCATCCGCAGTAAGCCAACAGCATGACTTGAAAGTTTTGGGTGATCGTCTTGAATTGACTTATCATGCGAGCTTGAATCTCGGGACTGATTTAGGCCAACGGTACTCGTTGCTGTTACCAGAAGATTTGGAATTGTTGCAGTTGACTGTCAACGGTGAGCCCTTGTCCGTTGAACCAATTGTGGTTCGAGGTCAGGCGGAAATTCCGTTGCCCAGTTTTCTTCAGGACGCGTCGAGTGAGGTGAAGGAAACGCAAATTGATGCCGTGGGTGTCCGCCGATTCAATTGGCGTGCAAANAACCGGTTTCAGAACTTCGTTCCTCCTCGAATCACGCTGACACCANAAATTGANNCGATTGACCAGTATCGCATTTCGCATGACCGNTCGACGGCATTGGTGGCAACGGATCTGCCTCTTCCNGATTTNGCAGATCCCAGTGGTGCATTCACTGAGGAGTCTTTGGCCGAAGGTTGGATCCCCGAGGCGTTTTGGGAAATACCGTCGGGCGTTCAAGTGAACGCAACAAGTTTGGGTGGGCGTTACCGTGTTGCAAAACGTAGTGACGTGTTCGATTGTGATCAGGAAATTGTGCTGGATCGGGACGCTGGCGCCTGGCGAATGGCAGTTCAGATTAAGTTTCTTTCAGGAGGAGCACGTCCTGATTTTATCGATGTCGAAATTCCGTCGAGGTGGTGTGAACTTGATTCTCTGGCTGTTGAAAAGGCAAGGCTTTGGACGCGTCAGCCATCAGTCGATTCGTCGCGACAGATTATCCGTATTGCTCCCGATTTTGATAAGTTGAACAACAAGAGTGTGGTCATTCGAGGTCAACTCATGGGCGCGGATTCGGCGAGGGTGAGCGTGCCCTCGGTGCGTGTGCTGGGGCGGGGTAAACGACGCGTCATGATCAATGTCCCGAGTCGTTTTGGGGATGAAAAATTGCAATGGCGAGAACAGGCAGTCAAGGCGGTGCGCACCAACGTTGAGAACCGGGCGAGGTATGAGTGTCAGAGACCATCATGGACCGTTGATTTGGCTCCTTTGCCAGAAGTGGACGTCGAGCCCGAACTTTTTGGCGTCGATGTTGAGGTCTTTCCTCAAAGTGATGGCGTTCTTGTGCTGTCACATTGGGACTTGTTTCCAGGAGGCTTGGACTCGGTGGTCGTGGAATTGCCTCCAGGCACGAAACTGCTTGCCGCATGGGCGGCAGGTCGTGCGGTCGTTGCTGAGCCAATTGAATTACCAGACAGTGATGAGCAGGCAACGTTGGTACGGGTCCCGCTCGCGTTGACCCGGTTGGTGCAGCCGATTGAATTGTTGTTGGATGCATCTGCGCCAGTCGCAAGGCGAGGCGAGTACCTGCCGCAGTTGCAAGATATTCCAAGTACCAGACGTTGGCTCACTCACTACGGGGCTGGTGGTCGATTGGATTCGAATGACAAGCAGCCAGACCTACTGTCCGAACGTGGTCTATCTCTCGCCCGCGCTGTGGTCGAATCTGTTGAATCACTGGATCGTCTTTCACAGAGGCCGGCTGTCGAGATTGCTGCGTGGTTGCAACTGTGGCTGAAACGCTATTGGATGATAGCTGAGTCATCTGGGCATCTGGTTCGGTTCGCTGATGAGATGGGTTCCACTGATCCCCTTCTGGCGAATAACAGTGAATTGCAGATTGGGGCAACGGTCACCATCGCTGACCAGAAACGCTGGAAAGATCTCGATACGAGGATGGGAGTATTTGTTGACCGTTTCTTGAGCAAGAAGGAGATTTCGGAAACTCGGGAAGCCAAGTTCTTTCTCTTTGATGTAGGTGGTTTCGGGGGTTTTTATCCGCAGATCGTCGTTGATTTGGGAGCCAGCGATTCTGTGCCTACTGTTCAGGTTGCGTCTGAAAGTGACAGTGGACTTAGAAATTTGATCGTCAATAGCATTACGTTGGCTGTAATCATTGCATTGCTGAGTTGTGTTGGTCCCTTGCAGCGTTATGTGGTTCCCGTGGTTAGGCATCCTGCATTCTGGCTCGCACTCGTCGGAATCTTTGGGTTTGCTGTGGCCCCAGTGCCCGTGGCAGGGGCTATTCTTCTCGTTGCGATTTCGCTGCCGGTGTTTCCTTCCCGGCGAGCATCACCCGCCCGCTGAATGCGTTAGAATTTCTGCTTGCTCGCGGATATCTTGAGGGTGCCGTTTGATGCAGTACAGAGTCGATGTCAACGGTGCGGCGATAGGCACCGCAACAACCGACTGCAGCAGTGAGGTATCGCAGCCCAATACGTTGTTTTGAATGGAAATTCAGTGGTAATGAAAAGTCATCTCATCAAATTTTGCATCCATGGATTGTTCGTCGTCGCCTGTGTGTGGTTGGCCGCTGGTCTGAGCTCTGTGTACGCCCAGAGCAGTAGTGGAAAACAAAGGTCTGACGATGCAGCAGGGCTGCAGTCGATTGGCAACCAGACGAACTCAGCACACACAGTTAAAAAAATTCATGATTCACTGCAGATGCGGCCAGGCTACACGGTTCAGGTGGTTGCGTCAGAGCCTTTGATTGCAGATCCGGTAACGGCACGGCTTGATCATAAGGGCAGGTTGTGGGTGGTAGAGATGCCTGATTACCCGATGGGGCCTGGTGAAGGTGAAGCTCCGAGTGGAAAGATTAAGATCCTCCGAGATAGGGATCAGGATGGTGTTTTCGATCAGGCCACCGTCTTTGCCGATGGATTGTTATTTGCGACGGGTGTTCAGCCGTATCGGAACGGGGCTTTTGTAACGCTGGCGGGAAAAATAGTGTTCTTGAGAGACCACGACGGTGATGACAAAGCCGATGAGAGCATCGTCCTTTTTGAGGGTTTCGCAGAACAGAATCAGCAATTGCGAGCGAACCATCCAACTTTAGGGCCGGACGGCCTGATCTACGTGGCAGGTGGTTTACGGGGTGGATCTGTCAAAGCAATCGATGCTCGTTATGAACGCAAGGCAGAGCCCGTGGATCTTCGTGACAGGGATTTCTGCTTTGACCCTGAAGGTGGCTGGTGGGGCTCCGTGCCGGGCAAGAGTCAGTTTGGAGTTTCGATTGATGACTTTGGCCGGCGATTTGGTTGCAGTAACAGGAACCCGGCGATGATGTCTGTTTTGACGCTGGATGCTGTTTTGCGTGATCCACTGTTGGTAGGGCGTGATGCGATTCATGATGTCGCCTATTCTGCAGAGAAGTCACAGGTCGTATCACAGGCCCAAGCTTGGACCACAAGCAATCTGCATTCTGGGCAATTCAGTGCTGCTTGTGGAGTTTTTGCTCCGGGCTGGCGTTCTGGCGACCATGAGTGGTTGCTTGCCTGCGAACCAACGGCATACATCGTGCAACGTCAAAAATTATCTCGAGAGGGTAGTGTTTGGAAGTCTCGGCGTGAGGCACGGTCTAGCGAGTTTTTGTCTTCAACCGATGATTGGTTTCGGCCCGTTGACATCACCGCTGGCCCACAGCAGTCCGTTCTGATTGTCGACATGGCCCGAGCAGTGATTGAACATCCTGACTTCATGCCAAGTGAGCTCAAGTCCCGTCCGGATCAACGTGATGGCACTGCGTTGGGAAGAATCTGGAAAGTGGCAGAGGAGTCAGTGGTGCCCCGGGTTGTTAGTCTCCAAACGATCGATGACGCGATCAAATGGTTGAAGTCAGATTCAGCTTGGCAACGAACATCAGCGTCGCATTTTCTGCAGGAGAAAGGCGAGGCTGTGCTGCTGCCTCTCAGTGACTTGGTGCAGGACTCACAAGGTAGTCCTGCCGCGCGGTCTCGGGCTGCGTGGCTACTGAACAAAAATGGATCTTTCAGTAAACGCCATGCTCTTTCTCTAATGAAATCTAGCGACGCAAGAGTACGGGCACTTGGCATTCACTTGTCAAAGAGACGACCTGAGCTATTGGAAAACATCTTGGCGATGGATGCTGACGCCGACCCATTGGTGGTGAGACAGGTGGCTGTAGTGGCCGGTGCGGCATCTGACTTTGCATCTTCACGTGTACGAGCCTTAGTCAATATTGCGGACCGATGGTCATCCAAGGATGAATGGATCCGGTTGACGGTGGCGAGCGTAGATTCCTCACTGCTGAAAGAACTATCTCGACAGTTAGCAAGCCAGAAGCAGATGGATGTTCGTTTGCTCACGCATTTGGTGGAACGAGTTGGCATCGAGTCGCCTGCGGCTGCGGCTGCGATTGTTCTTGCTGCAGGCCCCCAAATGACTGTGGAGTCGATTTTGAATCGGCGGCAAGTGGAGTTGTTGAAGGCGTGGATTCGGGGAGTACGAAGGTCTCGGCAGGCGGTTTCAAAAGTCGTAGCTGCTTTGCCTGAAGATCAACGAATTGAGTTCCATGAGCTTGCTTCGCATGCTTTGAAAACTGCGCAGACGTCGACTGTTCCTGCTGATCTGCGTGCCGCGAGTCTTTTGCTTGCGTCAGATTTTGGTCAAGTAAAATCACCGCTACGAGAATTGGTAAGGGATACTGCCTCGCCCGATTTACGAGCTGTGGCTCTACCATTGAATTTGCGGAATGACTCAGAATGGACGCGAGACTATCTGGTTCAGAATCTCACCGGGATGACCATGACTGTGCGCTCGGCAGCGGTAGCAGCATGTGTGAGACGTGTCGACGACGTGAAGTGGTTCTTGCAAGAAATTGAAGCAGGTGAGATACCTCGAACGGTCGTTGATCCAGCAACCGCAAAGAAATTGCGGCAGCACCCCGACGCAGTGGTCAAGGCTGCTGCTGGCCGACTGCTAGCCACCGATCCCAATCGGGCGAAAGTACTGAAACGCTACGCGGGCGCGGCTACCGTGCTGGGTAATGCAACGGTGGGCAAAAATCTGTTCAAAGAGCATTGCTCAGCTTGTCACCAGGTAGGAGGGGTGGGAACCAATGTTGGACCGGACATCAGTGATTCGCGTACAAAAACTCCCCAAGCACTTCTCACTTCTATTTTAGATCCAAACGCAGCGATCGATGCGGCATTCATTCAACATCGAGTTCTGACGGTGGACGGGCGAGTGTTGGACGGCTTGTTGGTGGGAGATGCAGACAACACTGTGATCCTTCAGCAAAAGGGCGGGAAACGGGCTGTGATTCCGCGTGATGAGATTGAGCGATTGCAGGCACCCGGCGTTTCGTTAATGCCGGAGGGATTCGAAGAGACACTTAGCCCTGGCAAGATGTCTGATTTGCTCTCTTATCTTAAAAACTGGCGGTATTTAGACGGTGCAATCCCCGGAGACATTCCGGGCCGAAACTGAGTTGTTTGAAAACCGGCGGGGGTTGGGCGAGGTAGCTATTCAAGAATGCCGCTGTGCCGCTGTGCCGCTGTGCCGCTGTGCTGCTGTCGGGTGACGTAAGGTGACCAGCACCTTGCCATCGGTACCTACCCACCGTTGTTTTGGCAGAAATGTAAAATGGGAAATGAGAAATGGTGATCGAACAGCAGAGTAATCGTCCCTTGAAGATGGGGCTCATTGGTGGGGGAGGCACTGGCTTCATTGGTAAGGTGCATACCACTGCCGCAACACTTGATCGTGAGGCAGTGCTGACGGCTGGAGCTCTTTCGTCGGATCCAAAAAGATCTCGCGAGTCAGCATTGGCAATGGGAATTGCGCCCGACCGTGCTTATGGATCATTTCGTGAATTGATCAGTGCGGAAAAATCACGCTCAGCGGATGATCGAATTGATTTTGTTTCGATTGCGACGCCAAATCACACACACCGTGAAATAGCCTGTGCAGCACTCGAAGCAGGATTTCATGTGGTCTGTGATAAACCGATGACAATCACCACTACCGATGCAGATGCGATGGTATCCGCTGTGCGTGATTCCGAGTGTGTATTCGCGCTCACCCACAACTACTCGGGTTATCCACTGGTACGTCAAGCGCGTGAGTTGATTGCCAATGGTGAGCTGGGTGATTTGATTGCGATTCGAGCCAATTACGTGCAGGGATGGATGCATGGCATGAATCCAGACGAAATTCCTGCGAGGGGAGCATGGAAGTCAGATCCAAATAAGAATGGGCGTGCGGGGTCGCTAGGCGATGTGGGGACGCATGCTTTTCATTTGCTACAGTTCATCACAGGTATGACCCCATCGAAGGTGCTCAGTCACATGCGGTCCTATTCATCCCACCATGAGTTAGATGATTATGGGCACGCGATGCTTCAGTTCGCAGAGGGCACGACGGGCATGGTCACTTGGAGTCAGGTGTCACACGGGCGTTTGAATGATTTATCAATCGAAGTGGATGGCACGAAAGCATCGTTGGCATGGCGTCAGGAGGAACCGAACCAACTCTTGCTGCGTTCTTTGGGGCAACCGACAAAAATTTACGAAAGAAATCCAAACGCTGATTACACTCTGCCCTCAGCGGTAGCTGCTTGTCGTTTGCCTGGCGGGCATCCGGAAGCATTTTTTGAGGCATTCGCAAATGTGTATCGTGATGCTTTTTCAGATATGCGGCGAATCATACGCGGTGAGAAATTGGGCTCTGAACCTGTTCTGTACCCTTCCGTGAACGACGGAGCAGACGGCGTTCGATTCATGCAGCGATGCTTGGCAAGCGTGGATGCCGATGCGGCTTGGCAAGCCTGGTAAAGGGATCGTTAGGTGCCAGATAGTCAGTTCGCTATGGTTTTGGTAACCCTGTGGTGGCTTTCTTTTCTTCATCAGTGTTGATTGCCTGATAGACAGTCCAAGCACGCTTGCGTTGACCATGTGGGTGCTCTTTGGTTGGTAGTGTTCGAAGCCCAAGCTTCAAGCCGCCTTCGTCGGGATGATCAACCCATCGGTGGTAATGAAAAGATTCGATCCATGGAAAGTCTCGTATCTTCTGCATTGCGTAGTGCAGCGAGCCCGCTTGTCGGTTCTGATCCGCTGCCTCATAGGTTGGAGTGTGGAATCCTTGCTCACTCAGCAACACACCTCTTCTTGCTCCATTGCTCTGTCGCATTGAACTCTGATTCAGGAAATCGCCCAGCACATGCAGGTTCTGGATCGTGATCAAGGGACTATCGAAGTGGTTTTCGATGTTCGTGTCCTGCCACGCGGTTTTTGCGAACAGGCTTTGTGGGTAAGGGTGATAGGCGACTCCCCAAGCAAAGTCACCTTCCTGGCTGGAGTATCGTTGTAACGCAAGCAATGCTTGTTTGGGAGATAATTGTTCCCAACGGTTTGGATTGATGACATTCCAATTGTGGGTAAGCGAAATGAAAACGCGGGCGTGCGGATTAAAAGCACGGGCTGAGTTGTGAATCATTCGCATGGATCGATAGTATGTTTCCAGATAGATCTCGTCGGGTTGTTTTCCCATGTTGGTCCAGACCGGATGATAATCGACTTCATTGTGAGCAATCCAATTGGTGATCACACCTGGTGCTTGATCTGGCGTGCTGTAACGTTTGGCGATGCGACTGAGCAAATAACCATAGATGGTGGTTCCGCGAGGCGTGCTCATGTTGGGCATGGTATACACGCCACCCTCAGATTCTGGGTGTTGCAGTACAGCATGTACCTGACTTCGTTTTGTTCTCGGAATCAGAACAATGGCTGTCACGATGATGTCGTGCTGTCTGCAGTGATTGACGAGTTGGTCTAAAGCGGTAAATGCTGAAGTGTTGAAATAGATCGGTGGACCGGGTGAAGGAATCGCTTCTCGCCCAGGTCCGCCAGAATTGCTGATGAATCGATTGAGCACTAGATTTATCGTCACTGCTTTGATGCCTAACTCATGCAGATCCGATTTTGGACCCCGCGAGCTGAAACCACTCAGACCCTTTTGGTTTTTGGGCCGCAATGGGGCGTTTGCTGTGACGTTGTTGATCTTGAACTCATTCGCAAAGTGCCGTGCAGACAGGAAGGCATCCTGCTCGTCTTGTCGTTTCGTGGCCTTGATACGCCAGCCGCTATAAAGCCGATCCCGGCTGCCAACCCTTCTTGGCAGAACCACGGAAAACTGATTTTGCTTCAGCTTCAGCGCGGATGGTAGTGTTATTCCAGCTTCATTGATTTGCACATCAGCGGGATATTCGACGAGTCGAACCGATACCTGTGGTGGGTCACTTGATATTTGTGGTATTTGTCCAGCCAGTGTGATCGTGTCCTTTTCAATCAGTACTTTGGTGAACTTTGCTGGGAATGACGCTGCCGCATATTCGCGAATCGCTTTGGCTGATGTTTCCTTTTGTTTTTCCAGCCTGATTCGATCCGCGGCAAAGTCACGTTCTCGCTGGGTGGGTGGGCGTATTTTGATATTTCGAATTAAAAGTTTTCGATCGGGTCGGAGACCGAGGTCCAGTCTTATCTGCGTAATCTTGTTGGGTAGTCTTCGTCCTCTGGGAGGGTGAATAGGAACCGCATATTCTCTCCATCCCTCTGCGATAGAAAGGTTGGGTAAACTCAACTGCATCTTGGGACTGATGGGTGGTCCAATGAACAGTGAGACATTCTCAATACCGTCAGGGCAGAAGTATTCAAACGATAATACTGGTTCACTGAGTAGCAGGGGTGTTCTCCACTCCCACATGATGAATGGGTCATTCCCTGTTGTGGTTATGCTGAGGCTGCCGTCTTGCCTGACGAACGAAACCTGGTTGGTCCGCAGCGGTTTGTCGGGAAACGTAATTGATTTGGGCTCGTCAGCTTTCAAAACGTTCAGGCGAAAAAAGCTGTGCTGTGCAAAGAGGCAAAATAGCACTGCCAAACAGTTCGCAATTGCTACCGGTTTTTTTTGGTATGTAGTGTGTGTGGCAGTGGTCAGGTTATATTCGTGCATCGAGAAGACAAATGGAGATCAGTGGGCGAATGAAAAAGCAGGAACGAGCAGTAGTGGTGCGTGAACGGTTGGGTGCATTGTACCCTGACCCACCCGTTCCTTTGGATCATCAGGATGAATTTACGTTATTGGTCGCTGTTCTGTTGAGCGCGCAGTGCACTGATAAGAAGGTGAATGAAGTCACGCCTGAATTGTTTCGACGCGCTCCGGACCCTCATTCAATGCGTCAGTTGGGTGAGAAGAAAATTCTGTCGATTATTCGGCCGATTGGTTTGTCCAGGCAGAAAGCGAAGAGTCTGGCCGGTCTTGCTGCGATGGTCATTGAAGAATTTGACGGAGAGGTGCCACAGTCGTTTGAAGGACTTGAGAGTTTGCCTGGAGTCGGTCACAAAACTGCGAGTGTGGTCATGGCGCAGGCATTCGCAGTCCCCGCATTTCCAGTCGACACGCACATCCATCGCTTAGCTCAACGATGGGGACTTTCCAGTGGGAAAAATGTGGTGCAAACCGAGAAGGATTTAAAAAAACTTTTTCCTGAGTCCGATTGGAATGACTTGCATTTGCAAATCATCTTCTATGGACGTGAGTATTGCACCGCCCGCGGTTGTGATGGAACCAAGTGCCCTCTTTGCCGTGAGCTTTATCCGAGGCGACGAACACCGGTGGTTTGGCGTAAGCCGTAAGTCAAATGCGACCACTTCGGGGACTACACGGAGGCCAACATCGATGTTGGTGCTGATTTATTTTGAAGCGGCTGGGTGGCTTTGTGAATTTGTGATGCCTTTTTTCTCGACGCAAATCGTTTACGAGTCGCTCGGCGAATTGCCAGATCAGGAATTGGGTTGATGTGTCAGCACCAGATTGTCCCGATGAACAACATTTTCATAGGGACGATGGCCGAGGATTTCTGAAATGTTCTCGCTTGGCTGGCCGAGGATCTGATCGACTTCTGTGGACGGGTAGTTGATGAGTCCACGAGCAATTTCTCTGTTGTGGCGATCCTGAATGGAAACAACACTGCCTTGTTCATAAGAGCCCTTGCTGTCAGTGATACCGATGGCAAGCAGGCTGCGACCATGTTGGCAGACAGCATCAACGGCTCCATCATCCAGTACCAAGGTGCCGGTAACACGCGCAGCGCTGCTGATCCAACGGCGCCGCCCACGGATTGATTTTTCAGGAGGCAGAAATAATGTTCCAATGGGCGCGTCTGAAAAGATCTTGTCCAGAACCTGATCATCTCGACCCGGAGCAATGATCATGCTTTGGCCATGTGAAGTTGCCACTTGGGCAGCTTCAAGCTTACTCGACATCCCACCCTTGCTGTGGTTGTTTTGCTGATCCTGCGCGAGGGCGAAAACTTTTTCATCGATGGTTTTCACCAGATCGATTCGCTCGCTATCAGGGTGATCGGGTGGCCCGTCATAAAGACCATCGATATCAGACAAAATGATCAGAATGGCCTCGGGTAGCAGGCCTGCTACCTGCGCTGCCAGACGGTCATTGTCACCAAAAGTGGTCATCAATTCAGAAACAGCAACGGAATCGTTCTCATTGACAATGGCAATGGAGTTGTAGGCATGAATCTGAATGAGGGCATTTCGAACATTAAGGTAGGCGTTTCGCCGTCGCAGATCTTCTGCGGTTAATAGCACTTGCGATGCGTGTCGGCCCATGTTGGCGAGAGACGATTCATAGGCTTGCATCAGATCGGTTTGCCCAATGGCCGCTACGGCTTGTAATTGTGCCAAGCCGCTGGGACGCTGCTCAAGCCCCAGTTTGCCCATTCCAGCGCCCACGGCGCCACTGCTGACCATTACGGTTTGACGGCCTGTGTCGGCAATTCGGCAGAGTTGTTCAGCCAGTAGGTCAATTCGGCGACGGTCCAATTTGCCATCAGCCGTCGTGATCACACGGGTGCCCACTTTTACGACCACGCTGCGGGCGTTTTCGATCGCGGCAAGCCGCAGTGCCTCGGTAGTGGGTGAGTCCATGGATCGACTGGGGGAAATGATTTTTTCCGAACTTTTTAGTGATTTTACTGCCCGTTGCGTGCAAAATGCATTGCCTGCATCAGTTCCATTGTCATGGGGAATCGACGAGCTTGGAAGCCCGCTGTACTTTGGGACGCTGTGCGATGCACGATAGCGATTTACTTAGCTTCTGCCGGCATTCAAGATGCCGGTTCCGACTTCAACGGAATACCCTCGATATGAGCGAAATACATCACGAGTGTGGTGTTGCAGCCATTTACCACTTATCCGGTCGTGGTCGCAGTCCGCTTTGCACCGATGATGGGCCACGGCACATTTCCCGGTTGCTGCCCCGAATGTTGCTGGACATTCAGAACCGTGGGCAGCTTGCTGCTGGTATGACGACGTTCAATCCGGATTGTGCTTCACTGCTCAAAAATCGGAAAGATGTTGGAACCGTTACGGAAGTCTTTCGGTTGAATCATCGCGCCAAGGCAGAGGCTCTCATGAAGTCGCTGGCAGGCCGTGCAGCGATCGGGCATGTTCGCTACGCCACCTGTGGTCAGGATGATCGTAACTATGCACAGCCCTTTGAACGAAAGCACATCCACAAGCGGAAGTGGTTCAGCTTTTGTTTCAATGGCCAACTCTCAAACTACGGGATTTTGAAAGAAAGGTTGTTGGCTGATGGGGACCATCATCTGGCACTCGATACCGACACCGAAATTATTCTTCACGAATTCGGTCGTTTGCTAAGTAAGTCGCAATCCCGCATCGACTGGATCGATGTGTTGCGAAAGACGACTGCCGGATTCGATGGTGCGTACAGCCTCGCCTTGTTGACTGCAGAAGGCGAGATGATTGTTGCTCGTGATCCATTGGGTATCAAACCAATGTGCTACGTGCACGAGGGGCCCTTGTTTGCCGCTGCCAGTGAAAGTGTTGCGCTGCTTAATCTTGGCTTTGAGAATGAGCAGATCAAATCATTGCCACCTGGGCATGCAATTGTAATTGATCCGAAAACCGGATTCCGAATGGAACGATTTGCGCCAGAGCAAAAGCCGGCCCATTGCTTTTTTGAATGGATCTATTTCGCAAATGTTGCCAGCACACTGGATGATCGAAGTGTCTATCTGAGCCGAACCAAACTTGGTGTTGAGCTCGCAAATGCTGAACGCGAATTTGGTGGAGTCGATCTCAATTCTGATGACACTATCATTGTGCCTGTACCTGATACGAGTAAAGCTGCTGCCGATTCGATGGCCTATGAACTATCGATTCCCAGTCGTGAAGGGCTGATCCGTAACCGTTACGCCGGTCGTACCTTCATCGAAGCAGGTCGAGCACGTAAAGCCAAGGCTGCCACCAAGTACACACCACTAAGAGAAGTACTAAAAGATAAACGTGTCATCCTGGTAGAAGACTCAATTGTTCGTAGCACCACGATGAACGTTTTGCTCGATCGAATTCGGGAGGTCGGCGGCGCTAAGGAAATACATGTGCGTGTGGCGTGTCCGCCAATCATCGCGCCCTGTTTTTATGGGATCGACATGAGTACTGTCGATCAGTTGATTGCCCCCAAGTACTTCACTCCTAATGGTGCGTTGACTGAGGCCAACCAGCAGCGTCTTGCTGATGATCTTGGAGCAGATTCGTTGAGGTATCTGCCTGTCGAAGCGATTTCACGTGCCATTGGAAAACCGGCAGACCATTTATGCCAGGCATGTGTGACGGGAAACTACCCGACAACATGTGGTCAGCACCTGTATCAGATTGCTCTCGATAATCGTGGGTCAAAGATGGATAGTAAACGAACCTATGAGCAGCTTGCTGCTGCATTGTCTGAAGCGTGAGCAAGGATTTGGGCAGTGATGTGCTAGCAGTGATGTGCTAGCAGTGATGCTCGGGTTGCTGTGGCGAGCATGGGCCCAGACTGCCGGTGTGGTATCTCACGAGTGAAGTGTGGTACCCCACCAGTGATTGTTTAACGGTTTAGTGGCTTTTGGCATCAGTCAGGGTTACTGTCAAACCAGCAGCGTTCAAAGCCTGTACTGGGTCCGACGAAATCCGGAAACCGTGTTGGTGCAGTGAATCTTGGAGCGCGATTAAAAATATCTGTTCCGCGATTGATTCTGACACTGCACGTTCGCTTGGTTGTGCTGCGAAGCAAAGTGACCAACCTCTGCAGATGGCCTCGCATTGGGACGCAACATGGACGCAGCAATTCTGAGGCAATCTTGCATCGGAACCAGCAGCGCTCGTCGGCAAGGTTGCTGTTAATGCGATACCGCACGCTTGTTGGGGTGTATTGCTTAATGCCGCTGCTCTGCGATGAGCGGTTTGTGCAAGTGCTATCGCTGTCTGTTGGGATGCGTAGCCCTCGGTAGGTTCGAAGCCAAGGTATTCTTGAGTTGCGATGCGGGAGTAAGGCACGACAGCTTCTACAAAGTTGAGTGAGGCACCGGAGCGACGCAGGCAGCGAGAGATTGCCCCTGTGCCGCCACCAGTGACTACCATCGCAATCTGCAATTTGGACAGGCAGAGGTCTTTGAGAGTGCATGCCCACGCATCTTCAGTCGGTTCGAATTCAATTTTATCTGTCATGTCGGTTGATCGCTGCTGGATGCCTCAAAGCCCCGAGTTGTGTTGTTTGGGTGCAGAAAACGTCANTTTGTATCAGNACTGTAACGNNGTCGCGTGGGTGGTNTAGCGTTTGTCGGTANGCGGTACAAGTCGCATTCNATCTGCATTGCGACAAGGCGGGCTTCGGTTAATGACGCNAANTGCGNCTGACCAATGCTGTCTGATTTCACGGCGGCCTTGTTGTGATCATATAATTCNNANCNACGCACAGCCACGATTGTAGGTCATCCAAGTCGCCAGTTCTGTGACACAGTGTTACAGGAAATTGGCCCTCTCATTTGTGAGTGAAATGGGTAGGATGAGCTCTGCGATTGGGGAGAATTTCTCTTCGTTCATTGAGATCATCTGAATTAAGTTCGCGAGTGANTGACTGCCATGTTTTTAAAGCACTGTTTGATACTGCTGATTTCCTGTTCATTGTTTGCATCGGAGGATATTGTCCTTCATGCTGCTTCGCCCCGTCTCGAACCTGCAAAGTTAGAGGCCTTGGACCTGACAGATTTTAGTGGTCGCAATTGGACTCTGGAAGATTTTGAAGACGATTCCATTTTAGTCGTTGCCTTCTTTGGGACCGAATGTCCTTTGGCTCAGTTTTATGCGACTCGCTTGAATCGGATTGCGAAGCAGTACAGGGACGAGTCTGTTCAGGTAATCGCCGTTCTAAGCAATCGACAGGATTCGCTCAAAGAAATCGCTGCTTTCGCTACGCGGAGAGAGTTGAGCTACCCAGTTGCGAAGGATCCCGCGAATCGGTTTGCTGATCAGATTGGTGCTGAGCGGACACCAGAGGTATTCGTCTACGACTCTGGCCGAAATTTACGATACCGTGGTCGCATCGATGATCAACGCGGTGTTGCTCATGATTTGCTGGAGCCGCGCCGGCGAGACCTGCAATTGGCAATCGACGAGTTGCTCAAGGGCAAAGAGGTAAGCGTTCCAAGAACCGAAGCCTCTGGATGCATCATCAGTCGTGCCAAGCAAGTTGATTCAGAAAGTGAGATTACCTACGGCACTCACATTGCCAAAATTTTGAGGAAGAATTGTGTTGGCTGTCATCGTGAGGATGAGCTGGCTCCTTTTGTTCTCAACGATGGCGAGGAAGCCTCTCATTGGGCAGACATGATGGTTGAGGTGATTCGCGAGGAACGCATGCCACCGTGGCACGCCGATGGTTTNCACGAGAAGTTTGCCAACGAACGAGTGTTAACGGAAGAAGAGAAACAGTTGATCTTTAAATGGGCTGAGGCTGGTGCGCCGATCGGACCGGAACCAAGTCTGCCNCCNCTGCCTGCCAAGCCAGTAGGGTGGCAGCTGCCAAANGAACCTGATTTNGTTCTGCCTGTAACTTTCACTCCTGTTTCAGTGCCAGCCGAGGCTGGGCCTCGTGGTGTGCGATACCAGTGGTACATGCAAGCGCCAGGCTTCACGGAGGACAAATGGGTGACGGCCGCAGAGTTGCGCCCGGGAAACACAGATGTCGTGCACCACATCCTAGCTTTCGCTGTGAAACCCGGAGAGGAACGTAGGACGCTCGGGCGAGCAGATGTTTCCTATTTGTTTGGGTATGTTCCCGGAGCAAGAGTCGAAGCATTACCNCCGGGGCATGCAAAGAAAATTCCAGCTGGTCATAACATCTACTTTCAGGTTCACTACACACCAAATGGGACGCCGCAAAAAGTTCAAAGTCAAATGGGTATGGTCTTTGCTGATCCCAAAGATGTGACCCACGAGATAAAAACCAGTAGCGCTACAGAAAGGCGGTTCCGGATACCTGGTGGCCGCAGTTTGGGTAAGAGCGAAGGGCCGTCTGACTTTCCAGTGGAAGCAACAAGCGCCTCCTTACCAGCCAATGCTACTATCCTTGCATTCAGTCCTCACATGCACCTCCGGGGGAAGTCATTCAATTATGAATTAAGGACACCTGATGGGGAATCTCGCATGTTACTCAATGTTCCGAATTACGACTTCAATTGGCAGACGACCTACGTGTTGGAGCAACCGCTTGCGGTGCCAGTCGGAAGCAGGCTTCACTGCAAGGCGATTTTCGATAACAGTTGGAATAACCTCAGTAATCCTGATCCCATGAGGGATGTGCGATTTGGTGAACAAACCTGGGATGAAATGATGATTGGTTTCTTCCACTACTCNGTGCCAGTGAACCTCGCCAAGGATGCGGGCTCCGAATAGGGTGCAGCACAAGATTTGAGTCTGTTTNANGTAGGNCNGATNCGATAGGCNTGGAGCTACTCAGATTTNTGTTTAGCCGCTCCTCGNNTCATNGCTTCCCCGAGCGAAATTGTACCTTCACCGTAGAGTGGAGAGTCAGACCCGGCGCTACCTAGAACTGGGGTAGCGTTGTTGGTGGGTAGCCAGCGTTTCATTCGGTCAGCGATTTGGCGAGATTCGACGGAAGTGCCTTGGTTTGCAATGAGATTGTTCCACTCGTTCGAATCATTTTCGTGGTCGTATAGTTCTTCGCTTCCATCGGCATAGCGTGAGTATCGGTACCGATTACCACGCAGTGAATGGTTGTTAGGGCCAAAGGTGCATAGGGCAGGACGATTCCATTGTGATTTTGGATTCTCCAGCAGTGGCGTCAGGCTTCGTCCTTCCAAGTCGGTACGTTTGGGTAGGTGGGCCAAATCGAGCAGAGTTGGGAACACATCAATAAGTCCCACTGACTTTGAGCAACTCTGGTCCACGACAATCCCCGGGCCTGCAAAAATCAGTGGGACGCGCGTCGTTTCTTCCCAAAGCGAGCGTTTGGCCCAACGAAGTTTTTCACCAAGGTGAAAGCCGTGATCGCTCCATAAAACAATGATTGTGTTATCTGCCGCGTTACTTCGTTCGAGACTGTCTAGCAGCATGCCGACTAATTCGTCGACAAAACTGTTGGCTGCAAGATATGCCTGAACCGCGTGTTTCCATTCACCACTTTCCACCATCCAGTCGTGCCGAGGGGCAGTGGGATTCAAGGTCAATTGCTTTGATATTTCGGGAAGATCTTCACGATCAACGCTAATGGTTTCGGGTAGCTTCAAAGTTTCGAGTGGGTAGAGATCGAACCAGCGTTTTGAGGCATAGATTGGGACGTGTGGNAGGCTGAATCCTACAGCAAGAAAGAACGGTTTCTCACGTGTCGCCAATTTGGGCAACTCTTCGGCAGCCCATGCTGCTGTTTGGTAATCACGTTGTTGCTCATCCGGCACATCAACCTGGCCCCAGTCCCAAAGCGGATGTGTATCTTTGAGTGTGTANCTGAGTTTCTCAGGACCGCGTCTCCAACCTGTCGCTTTTTCAATGTGATCAAATGATGCTTGGTCAACTCTTCCGTGAAAGATCTTTCCGCGAGTGGAGACGTAGTAGCCACTCTCGCGAAAAGTTTGAAACAAGGTGCGGTCGTCGCGGGTCGGATCCACTGTTCGGAAGTTTGGGCCGAGAAAATACATTCCAGTTGTCGATGGCAATTTACCCAGAAACATGCTGACCCGAGATGGATTGCAAATGGGTGCCTGGCAGTGCGCATTGGAGAACAGTACTCCTTGTTTCGAGAGTAAATCGATGTTGGGTGTCTGCGCTTGTGGGTGCCCCCCGTAACAACCGAGCCAATCGTTCAGGTCATCAATGGAAATGAACAGTACATTTGGGCGGGGTGTTTCAGCGTGCACCGTTGTCAGGGTGCAAAGAACAAATGCGAGCGTGAAAAAGACGGATCTCATGACTTTCATGCGATTGGAGGACATGGAGGAATTGATAAATGTTAGTCTGTTAGCCAACTCGTTCACACCAGTTTGAGTCGTGCTGGGCGATGGCGNTTTNTTCAGTTTGCGGCGGGGCCTTAATCATTGCATCAGCGTGGATGCATTCAGGTCCGAATGAGACATGAACCATTACGGCCACACCGGCAGAAAAGTGAGTAGAGATTATGCAAGTTGTGATGGCNTTTGATCAAGGAACGACCAGTTCCCGTGCAATTCTATTTGACCACAACGGTTCGATTGTTGGTGTTGCACAGCGAGAATTTGAACAACATTATCCCCAGTCTGGTTGGGTTGAGCATGATGCCAATGAGATTTGGGAAACGCAATTGGCGGTGGGCCGTGAAGTGCTGGAACAGACTGGCGTATCAGCCCAAGACGTGGTGGCCATTGGAATTACCAATCAAAGAGAGACCACTGTTATCTGGGATCGCACGACAGGGCAGCCCATTGCGAACGCTATTGTTTGGCAAGATCGTCGTACGGCAGAGTACTGTGACAAACTGCGAGAGGCGGGACACACAGACCAGGTGCAAGCTAAGACAGGCTTAGTGATTGATGCTTATTTTTGTGCCACCAAGGTTCGCTGGATTCTCGACAATGTGCCGGATGCGAGGGGCAGGGCAGAGCAGGGTGAATTGGCATTCGGAACCATTGATAGTTGGTTGCTTTGGAATTTGACTGCTGGCAAGGTTCATGCAACGGACGTCACCAACGCATCTAGGACCATGCTTCTGAATATCGAAAGTTGCCAGTGGGACGAGGATTTGCTGGACTTGTTTGAAATTCCCAAGTCGATGTTGCCGGAAGTCCTACCATCAAGTCATGTGTACGGCGAGTCGGACGCGGAGTTGTTGGGGGCGCCGATCAAGTTGGGTGGCGCTGCGGGGGATCAGCAGTCAGCTCTATTCGGGCAAAACTGCACTGAGCACGGGATGGCCAAGAACACCTACGGAACCGGCTGTTTCATGCTGATGAATGTGGGTGATACGCCAGTGCCGTCCAAATGCAAACTGTTAACAACAGTCGCCTGCGGTTTGGAACAGGCTAATCAGTATGCCTTGGAAGGCAGTGTGTTCATTGCTGGAGCTGCGATTCAGTGGCTTAGGGATGGCGTCCAAATGATCGATTCCGCACCCGAGGTGGAGGCATTGGCCGCAAGTGTGCCTGACAGCGACGGCGTCTACATGGTCCCAGCTTTTGCAGGACTTGGCGCCCCTTATTGGGATGCTTATGCACGTGGGGCCATTGTCGGTATCACCCGAGGAACGACGCGAGCCCATATTGCGAGAGCGGCATTAGAAGGAATCGCCTTTCAAGTCGCAGATGTGCTGGATGCCATGAAGACTGATTCAGGAATGCCAATGACAGAATTGCGAGTTGATGGTGGCGCATCAGCCAATGATTTGCTGATGCAGTTTCAGTCCGACATATCTCAAGTTCCCGTGATTCGTCCCAAGGTCATTGAGACAACTGCTCTGGGGGCAGCGTTTCTTGCGGGCTTGGCGGTTGGCTTTTGGAATAGCACTGAAGAAATCGCTGGGGTTTGGCAAACTGATCGTGTGTTTGAACCAATGATGTCGGTAGACGAAGTCACACATCGTCGCACTCGCTGGCAAGACGCTTTGGGGCGTTCACGTCATTGGGAGCCTGCTTCGTGATTCAATCAACGATGAATCGCGAGGATGCATTAGAACGCTTTCATGCCCATGATGGTGTCTGGGACCTCGTGGTGATTGGAGGAGGAGCGACTGGTGTGGCGATTGCCATGGATGCAGCCATTCGTGGTTTGAGTGTTGTGCTTGTCGAGCAGTCTGATTTTGGTAAAGGCACTTCCAGTCGCAGTACCAAGCTGGTGCATGGCGGGGTTCGCTACTTGCAACAGGGCAACATTACACTTGTACGTGATGCACTGCGAGAGCGGACATTGTTGAGGGCCAATGCACCCCATCTGGTACACGACCTGCCGTTTGTGATTCCCTGCCGAAGTTGGTGGCAGCGTTTCTTTTATGGCGTGGGTTTGAAGGTTTATGATTTCCTTGCTGTAGGCAATAGCTTTGGAAGATCACGAAACCTTTCCGTGTCAGAAACCATGAAGTCTGTGCCTGTGCTCAGTACGGATCGGATCAAGGGAGGGGTGCTCTACCATGATGGTCAATTCGATGATGCTCGTTTGCTGATCAGTATGGTGCAGACAGGGTATGACGCGGGAGCTTGTTTGCTGAATTACATGCGAGTCACAAGTTTGATTCGCGATGAAAAACAACGTATTTCGGGTGTTACTGTCAGTGATGCCGAGTCGGAACAGCAGTTCACGATCCGTGGGCGTGCTGTGATCAATGCCACTGGCCCGTTTAGCGACGCAATTCGTTCTCTCGAGAACGAAAACCAGAAGCCGATGATTGCACCCAGTCAGGGTGTTCACTTGGTTTTGCCTCGTGAGCTTTTCCCCGGTGATTCGGCAATCATTGTACCGAAAACGTCTGACGGCAGAGTGATCTTCGTGATCCCTTGGCATCAACATGCTATCGTTGGAACGACCGACACGCCGATTGATCAGGCTTGTCTTGAACCCAAGCCACAGGCAGAGGAAATTGAGTTCTTGTTGGCAACAGTAGGTGATTATCTTGAACGGCCACCAGAGTCCCAGGATGTGCTTGGGTATTTCACTGGAGTTCGTCCTCTGGTCAAGGGTGATAAATCAGCGCGAACAGCGTCGCTGTCCCGCGATCATGTCATTCGGATATCTGAGCATGGCTTGATTACGATTGCTGGTGGTAAGTGGACGACTGTCCGTAAAATGGCCGAGGATTGTGTCGATAAAGCGGTCCAATTGCACAATTTGACTGCCCAGCCCTGCAGTACAAAAAATCACAGGTTGCGGGGTGCAACAGATGAAGTTGACGTCACTGATGAACGTGCTGTCTATGGGACCGACATTAGCGGTGTGAAACAATTAGAACGGGATCAACCAATCTTGGCAGAATCATTGTCTACCACCTTTGGTATCACTGCAGCGCAAGTCATTTGGGCTGCACGGCATGAGATGGCACGGACTGTTGAAGATGTGCTTGCGCGACGGACCCGCGTGTTGTTCCTTGACGCCCGAGCCGCTGTTGCAATGGCTCCCGCAGTAGCCGCGATACTGGCTGACGAGTTGGGGCATGATGCGGAGTGGTGTCAAACGCAGGTGGAAGTGTTTGAACAGCTGGCTCAAAGCTATATTCCGGTCTCGTGATTGATGTCTGAGACCAAAACCAAAATTTGATTGAGGGAAAAATGAGTCCTTACGTTGCTGAATTTGTTGGAACCATGCTGTTGATCCTGTTTGGCAATGGTGTGGTAGCGAATGTTCTCCTGAAACGAACCAAAGGAAACGATGCTGGTTGGATTGTGATTTCAGCTGGTTGGGGTGTGGCCGTTTATATTGGCGCATTCTGTAGCAATGAATATAGCGGTGCTCAACTCAATCCAGCCGTGACCGTCGCAACGATGCTCAACGGCGACTTGGGTTACTTGATGGGAGCAGGCTACATGCTGGCCCAATTCTTGGGCGCAATGACGGGTGCGCTGCTTGTTTACTTGTTTTACCGAGAACACTTTACGGTGACGCAGGACCCGGATGCTAAATTGGCTTGTTTTTCAACAGCCCCCAATATTCGAAAGTCAGGCCAGGCTTTCTTTTGTGAGATGATTGGAACTTTTGCTTTGATCCTACCCATTTTTCTGATCGCCTCGCCAACATTAGTCCATGAAACCAAATCCCCAGTTGCCGAAACGGTCAGCTCGGATTCTGCGGCCAGTGTGTCTGATGCTGAAAGGACTGACAATGAATCCTCACTCCCCGAATCAACGCTTCCCGAATCAACACTGGGATTGGGCTCGCTTGGATTGCTTCCTGTGGGTTTGTTGGTGTTCGGAATTGGTATGTCACTCGGTGGGACGACGGGATACGCCATCAACCCGGCACGTGATCTCGGGCCACGATTGATCCACGCCTTCTTGCCCATCAAAGGTAAACGGGATAGCGACTGGAGTTACGCTTGGGTGCCTGTGGCTGGACCAATCGCAGGTGCCATTCTTGCCACAGGCGTGTTCAAGCTTCTTTCCATGACAGTCTCATCCTGATGCTCTGTTGTATCAGGGATTGCGCTTGTTGAAGCATCTGCCAACGATTCCATGGGTTGGCCCGCGCCTACGGATGCATCCCAGTCCCCAACTCGCACTTCAGTTTGATGACTGGAGTGCCGTGTTCTTCGAGTAGGCAGCGTTCTTCGACGAGCGCACTGTCCTGTTTTTCGAGTACGTGGTTCCTCACTCTACCGTGATCGGCAGGCTCTTTGAGTGGCTGTTGAATTCCGGTGCGTACATGCATTGGATTTCTGCCACGCCTGTTTGATACTTGCCTCGTAGTTGGACACGTGTCGAATATTCAAAGACATAGGTACCCTTGGGTAGGTAGTCAATGAAGAAGTGACTGGCCGTGTCACGGGTCGACTCGTAATAGGCGAGTCCATCCTGGAACTTGTATCGAGACAGCACATTCACTGGTTCCGTCCCACTGCCGCGGTAATCTTTGAGGTGGATGTATTCCATATCCCGGTCGGTCTTCAAAACGACACGTACGACTAATTCATCACCCACTGCAACTGGGCCTGTGACCGGTTCGAGCGTTGGTCCGCTGGCGGTATTCTTCTTGGTGAATAGCTGTTTTGTCAGCTTCAGGGGTGTGCCTTCATAGGCGGTCACTTTGGACATGTCTTCCATGTATTGCCAATGAACACTTCCCCAAGCAACTCCTTTGTCGATTTTCTTGACAACGATATTGCCTTGATCGGGTTTCACATCTGANCCGANAANNCGTGCTTCNTAGAANCCTGTTCCCGCTTCNATGTCTTNNGGTTTGATNGGNTNNCCTGCCAACGCAATCTGAACGATTTCATTNGAGGCAAGNAGATCGCTNCCACGTAGCAGNAGCGAGTAGACGGCATCAGCAGTTGCCTTGGTNGTTTTCCAGTCTTGAGTCTGCTTCTGCTTCAACATCCANACTTTGCAGTCCTCGACNGATTTCTGNTCGTTCATNACCTCATCAAAAGCCTCAATCATCATGGCTTGAGTTTCAATTGGGGCGCGGTACCACCACCATGAAAGTTCCGTGTCACGCCAAAACATTCCCAGTTCATCATCAGTCACGGAATGTTCCTTGATAGATGCCATAATCGCTTTGGCCGTGTCCAGTTCATCGACACGTTTGAGTGCGATAGCGAGATGGGCCTGAGATTGGCGATAACCAAGTTTCAGCCAATGTTGTTTGGCCTGCGAGATCCAGTAGTTGAAGGCGACCTTGTGTTGTTGGGCGATTGCTTGATCTTTCAAAAAGAAGCTTCGACCGTAAAGGTACAGTGCAATGGTGGAGCTGAGATGATTCTTATCGCGATGTTCAGGCTTAATATCGTTGTATCGCTTTGTGGCCCAATCATCGAGGTGTTTGAGTGATTTGACTGCCGCCGAAACATCCACATCAACACCAAGATGCCGCATGCGTCCAAAGCCGGTGGTGATATAGAGAGTGATGTAGCTGTTCGACCGGCCACCTGCAAACCAGGGCCACGAACCATCTTGCAGTTGCATTTCTGTAACTTTTCGGAGTGCTCTTCCCGTCTCGCTGTTGAGCTGATTGTCATCAAACAGGATCCCAACATTTCGACGTGCTTGGCTCTCACTTTGTGCCTGTCGAAACCATGGGGTTTCTTCAATCATCAAAGATTTGAGGTCTTCGTTTTTCTCCAACGGGCTATCGAGGGCAGGGGTTGCTCGCCACTGCTCGAAGACGCGGTGAATCTTAGGATCACTGTTTGCAATGTGTCGGGCTAATGCGTTGGCATACAGTCGGTTGAAAGTCTGTTCGCTGCACTCGTGTGGATATTCCATCAAGTAGGGTAGTGCCATGACGGCGTACCACGATGGATTTGAAGTCATTTGCACAGTCAACGACTGGTGCTTCAGAGATTTTGATTGCCCCGATTGCAGTAGTTTCTCAAATGAGAATGCTTCGGTAGCAGGACCGCGAATGGGTAACGGCAGCGACTCGGTCACAAGAATACGTCTTGAGAGGACAGGCAGGTAACCGATCTCGCCATCATCCAGTTTTCCTGTCGACGCAACCGCTTTGTAGGTCAGGAAGCCGAGGTCATCAGGGATCTTCAATCGCCATGAGTAAGTTTTTGATTCACCAGAAGCCATTTCAAATTGCTGTTTTGGCATTGAATTACCAATTTTTGAATCAACCTCGGCATCGGTTCGTGCATCAGCAAATGTCAATTGAACCGTGCCAGACTGCTGTGTCGGTGATTGATTACTGACTTTAACAGTGAATTCCACCTCATCGCCTTCGCGGAGGAATCTTGGTGGGTTGGGTTGCACCATCAAGTCTTTGGCCGTGACGGTTGTTCCGGATAGAAATCCAGATCGCAATTCCTGGTCATGCGCGAAACCCATAAAACGCCATTCCGTGAGTGCTTCAGGCATCGTGAATTCAATGCGCACCACTCCGTCTTCGTTGGACACAAGATCTGGGTAGAAGAACGCTGTTTCATTCAGGTTTTTGCGAATGGAGACGGTGTCGAGATCCACCATGTTTTCAGCAGCCTGTCCACTGGCTTGTTGGTCACTTGCGCTCTCTTTGTCAGAATTGAGTGCCAGTGTTGCAGCCTTGCCCATTGGGGCGGAGGCATTCATTGCAGCAGCAGGTGCGTCCATGGATTCCATAAGCATATCGCCCTCTGCCATGCCGCCCCCAGCACGAGAGCGAAACATCCTTCGGCCGATGGGTCGCATGGTTAGACTCTGGGTGATGCGTGATGGCCAATGGCGGTAAGTCAGGCTTGCATTGCGATAAGAACTCCTCCATGAGCGTACCAGGTTTTGCAGATTCTTCTGCTGATTTTGGAAAGACGTTCTCGAGGAAAGTGTGTCCCGGCGAAATCCGTTGATTGCTGATGGCCATGAGTGCGGTCGGTAGGCATCAAGTGAAGCGTCGTACATGGTCGCTACCAGTTCAGCAACACGCTTCTCAGCATCAGCACCGGTGATGATCGCAGTCCATTTTTCCTGTGTACCCGGTTTTAATTTCGATACCATGTGTTCCCACTTCACCAGCAACTGTTTGTTCGTCCATGGAACATTCACAAACTGGGTGTTCACATAAGAGCGGTTTTCACGCACCATGGTGGTGCGGACATAGAAGCCGCCTCGCATGGACGCATCAACTTGTTGCTTGATGATTTTCTGTGTTCGTTTTGGCTTGGTCCAATATTTCTGCAGAAGCTTTCCATTGTGGATCACTTCAACATAGGCAAGCCCGCTGGTGTAACCCGTTCCCCATAACGCTTGATATTCGTTACCGGGTTCGATTGTTTGTGTGGGCGCCGTGAATAGGTTCGGAATCTTGAGGTTGAGTTTTTTCGCCTTAGGATCAAGAACTTGCAGTGGTAACTCGGCTGTCACGGGGGCCCCGAAACGGTCCTGCGTCTTCAGTTTCACCCTATACATACCAGCGGCGAGTTTCGTGTTCAATTGAATGGTGCCGTCAGCAGCGGTGGTGAATGCAATTGTTTCCAGCTTCTCACCCACGGGCCACGAATCAGGATTCGAGGAATCAGGCTTGGGCTCGCTCATGGGGCGGTAATAGTAGCGACCCGACAAAGGTGCTCGAGTTACTTTCTTTGGCTGTACAACCTGATAAATATCAAGGTTGCCCTTCGCGGACTGGGCAGTGCCATCAAGGGTTGTCGTTTTGACGGTAAGTTGGATTGGGTCGCTAGTGATCAACCATTGAGGCGCCGTGATGGACGCGGTCAATGCGGTGTAACCGACGTTGACGCTGGTGTTTCCAGATCGAGTTTCGCCGGTAGTGTCCGTGACATCGGCGTAGATTGTGTACCTGAACGTCGGCTCGGACTCTTTCGGAACCTGGAGGTCGGGGGTTGCTTTGAAGGTCACCTTGAATGTGCCATTGGCACTGGTGGTTGAGGTTCCATGTGCAATTTCCTGACTGCCACCTTGTTGCGGTGGCATCCACCAGCACCGACTGAACCACCATACCGGATAGCGCACATTTCGAACGACTCGCCATGTAACTTTTGCGTCGTTAATGGCGGCTCCAGTGTAAGCACTGGCATTACCTTTGATTTCAACCTTGGCACTCAGCTTTGCAGCCATTTCAGGGGCATCAAGTTTGACCTGAAATTTCGGGCGTTTGTATTCTTCGACACTGACCGAAGTAGCACCAGAAGGTCCACTTTCAACTCGCAGAGTCATGTTTCCCATGAGCCGATCACGGGGTGCGATCACGCTGCCATTGAAACTGCCGTAATCATTGGTTCGATGTTTTTTACGCTCAATCAGTTTTCCGTTACGATCCGAGAACAAAAGAGTGACATCGCGATTTCCAATGCTGTGGTAGTCGTTGGTATCTGTATCCATTGACATACAGACGCCCTTGTATTGGATGGTCTGTCCGGGACGATAAATCGACCGGTCCGTGAACATCATTGTCCGCTCATTCTTCTTGCTNCGTCGGTTGATGTAAGAACTGACGGCACTTGCTGCTGAGAGGGATTGATCTTCGTGCTGTGCTAACAGCATGATCTGCTGCCGATCAGGCACTGTCATTTTGAATAAGCCATCTGCATCAGTTGTGGCATCAGGTAGCGGTACATATGTGTTGCGATCTCTCCGCCACGCTTTGATGGTTGCCTCGCCAATGGGCTTGCCAGATTCAGCTTCTAGTACGAATCCATCGATGTATCCTTTGCTTGAGCTGACACGGGTCACAAGAGCGAGTTTGCTTTCCCATACCTCGCAGAAGGAAATTTGATTGTCGGTTTCGCTGAATTCCTTGTTGCCGCTCGCGATCAGATAGTAAGAACCACTGGCGACATCCTTGGGTGCCGTAATTTTTTCGACACGTTGTTTGTAATCAGCGGTTGCNGGTAAATCAGCGGACCAGGCAAGAACCGGTTTGGCAAAAAGNAGNGATTTCCGTGAGTTGGCATCGAGCTGCTCAGGATTCCAGCGTGCTGATTTGATGTAGTCATCAAAGCGGTAAGGTACAAGGCGGAAATGAACCTTGGTGATGTTTCTGTAGGAGACGTCAATTGTGGGTCGGGGATTGTTCCAGACTCTTTCTGTGGNAACNCGAGCCTCTTTCGCTTCGATNCTTTGAATCAAGTTGTAGCATNGTCGCCCNCCTACTGATTCAGGGAAGCGATTTTGTCCGGTACTTGCAACCTCATGTGCTTTGACTGCATCACCACTGCCTTGGTTGTAGATGGCAGTGGCCAAATCGTTTAACGCACGNGAAGAGATCACACTGNCGGTGTGTTCGTCTGCAAAGCGAACCAGAGCAGCTTTGTAGCGTGAGGATTTTTCTTCACCAAACGCTTTGTTGTTACCAAAAGTCAGTCGAGCAAGATCATTATCAAGGAAGGCTGATGGGTCAGAATCAGCTTCATGGAATGCCATCAATTGCTGGTAGAGTTTGATCGCTTTGAGCGTTAGTGACGANTCGTCATCCGTTTTCGGTTGCCATCGGATGAAGTCTTCCGCCGAGCCAAAGATGGGACTCTCGGCTGATAGATCAAAGGCGTCTTGCTGACGATTTCCGGCCTGCGCCCCAGAAACATAGAAATCAATCGCGTTGTGTGCGAGGAAATCAAAGAGCGTGGGACGGTAAGCATCAGGCGCATTACCCTTTTCGAGCAGTTCATCGTAGCTGGCGATCGGGATTGCTTTGAGCTTTTCAGGTTGAGCCAGCGCCTTGGTAANTTGGGCATCGATCTCGGACAGGATTTGGGTCAGATCCCAAGTGGTGATATCTTCCCCCGGGGGAGTAGTTGTTTGTGTGCGATTCATGAAACGCCACTGATTCTGTTGGAAGTAGTTCCAGAACCAGTTCGCGAGGATAGCATCCATTGCCGGTTGCATCTCCGCCGGGGCTTTAGCAATCGCTTCACGCATCCGCGTGATTTTCTCTTCCGCTTTTCCACCCTGAATATCGCCCTCAAGCGAAATTTTCATGGCGATGGCTTTGATCGCCTCGTCGTAGTTTTTGCTCTTGGTGGCTTTTTGAATGATGGGATCCAGTTTTTCGATGGCCGTTTTAGGCAAACCTTTGTTGATCGCGTCCTGAACCTGTTTCCAGTCGGCCGCATTGGGGGATGCTGCGAGCAGGATGGAAACGCCCAAAAAGAGGGCAACCGCAGCGAAGACTTGTCTGAAGCGAGTCACGTTCAAAAACCTTTGGAGAAAAGCTGGAAGTTCGGTGCAACCGCCGAATCTGGGGAGTTTCATTCTAGGTGCTTTGCACGAAGAGGAGCGAATTGTACGACTGAGAAGGTAGATTAAGAACTGTAAAAGACGACGTTTGAGAGCGTGTTGAGCGCTCAATGGGCGTGATTCGTCGCCCCCAACCCAGTAACGACGACTGCACTCAGGCTTTTGTTAGTAAAAAAGTCCCCGGCTTGCACATTTTGTCTTTGATTTAGATACTTTAGGCACCCNAGACCGTGGTCGGAGAGAAATCCGAGGCGGTCAGGTCTCGTCTAAGCCGGAGTGGCGGAATTGGCAGACGCGCCGGATTCAAAATCCGGTGAGAGCAATCTCATGTGGGTTCGAGTCCCACCTCCGGTACTAAGCAAATCACGCTGTTTTTGGAATCATCCAGAAGCAGCGTTTTTTTCTGCCTGACATATTTACGGCAATTGTACGGCAAACCGTCAGAATACGCTGTTGATGATCTGTGCTTTGCGGGTGTGGGTTAGATGCTGGTAGCGTTGTGCCATCTCATCGGTACACCAACCAACCAGCTCTTTGACCTCTGTCTGGCTGTAACCAGCTATCAGAAGTTTGGAGGCTAGTGTGTGGCGTTAAATGTGCCAACCAGCCGCATGTACCCACTTGGTATTCGCTAAGGCATCTTTGATTTGCTGGGTCAAATAGTCAGCCTTTCCACGTATCTCGGCCTGTATCCACTCCTGCCCATTCCAATGCTCGTCATTGGCACAGAAAAGACTTTCTTGGTCCGCTGGCATGAGCCTACGAGTCAGTTCAGCGGTGGAAGGATTGAGTTTGGAAGTGTCATTTTCTGGCGTAGAAAAGGTTTCTTGTCTCGGCCCTTCATCTTTGTAATTGTTGCGGTGGGCGGGTCGCTATCAAGCAACAAATCGCATCGGCGGACTCTCGTCAACTCAGACCTTCTACAACCGGTGGCACATGCGAATAAAAGCAGCGACGTAAAGATGAGTGGCTTTTAAAGAGCCATCAACGTAGAGAGTTTGTCCAAGATGCTTCAACTGATCATAAAGCTGAGCTTTCGTGTCGATGATCTTTGCGTAAGCATTTGCGTCATCTTTGGGTAGGCCGTACCGCGACAATTCCTCATGTGGCTTTTTAATATCAACTCATTCGGTAAGGTGTTTGGTGTGTTTCAGGTTGTTTTCGGCAGAGACACCGGTTCGAAAATCCCTCTGTTGATGCTCGGCTCACCAAGACCACGATGATGTTTGAAAATCACTTCCAGTGCCTTCAAGTGCTTGTCAATGGTAACTGGCAGCGGTTCATGTCCTCGAGTTCGGCCATGCTCACTGTGTCAATTTGCAAGCCAATCTAAGAACTCCTGCAAACTTGCTGCCGAGAAAGCTCTGTCTTTGAATAGTTCTCTCGCCTTATCAAATTCTTGTTCGTATTGAGTGAGCGTCGAGTCTGCTTTCTGCTGGCTTCGTTTGTGGCACAAACAGCAAACATCTTCCGTATCTCAATCTTAAACGTTCCAGTACTTCGATAGGTCAATCAGGAAAACGTACAACCAGTCCATCGATCCGTCACTACGTACCTAGGTGGGCTTAACGAGATTCATCGTTTCACTTTGAAATTGAAATCAAAACCTGGGAGTCTCTCAAAGTCTCGAATGCCACTTCAAGCAAACTCTCATTCGCACGTTTTTCATCACCCAACGCCCAGACAAAGGCTCCGCGGCATCCAAAATCGTTCGCCAACAAACATTTCGTTTTGACGGACGTAGAATCATCAAACGCGACTAGCGTTTGCTTGTCTGGTGATTGTAGCCATGGATCCGTGGCAGTTACTCGCTGCCAGCCATCATCCAGCAATTCGTTTATTTTGAAGTTTTGCAGTGTCAACGGTTTATTGGCGGATTGTGGTTCCTTTCTGAGCAGACCTCCCACTTTTTCCGCATTGAAAATGCGACCATAAAGTGGCAAACCCACTAAGCACTTCGTAGCCGGTAATCCTCGCAGTTTTATCCAGTAATTCAGTGCGTGCTCTAAGGAATATCCACCATCTTCGAGATCACGCTCTGGAGCAACGGTCGCAGCATGGTGCAACGCATATTTTGACCATGTCCCGGTGAAGTCATAAGCCATAATCTGAATAAGATCACAATGCTCAGATAGCTTTTTTGCGTTAATCCATTTTCCATGCCAGTCAGATGCTGGAATCGCGGCTGACAGAATCAAGGGACGCTCATCGCTTTGGTTAGCTGTCAGAGTAGCCTTCAATTCTGCCAGAAGAGTATGAAATGCCTCGGCCGTCTCTTGGGATGGGAACTCCCAGTCAAGGTCAATCCCGTCATACCCAAACCTTTGAATGGTCTTGGCGGCAGAAGCGATGAATGTTCTTCGCTTGATGGGCGATTTTGCGATCCGAAACAATTGATCACCCGAGCCTGCACCACCAACGGCAAGAAGGACTTTGACGTTGTGGTGATGAGCGATATTGCTCAACCGATCACTAGGGATCTGCGTTTCCCAAAGCAGAGAACCATCCTCATTTATGTTGACAAAGGCGTGGCTGACATGTGTCAGAAGCCTCCAAGGAATCGAGTTGGGCATCGTTCCATCCCACGCCCTGTAATAGCCAAGCATAATCTGTTCATCTGCGATCCGCTGTGATGGCAATTCAACCCGAGTCACATTTTTAATCTCCGCAAATGCGCATCTGTCGGCGTTCCAACTTTGGCTACTGGTGCCCACCCATGGGATGAGCACCAGGAGAACCACTATCGATCGACATAAATTTCGAGCGTATCGCATCCAATGAATCCTGACGAAATAGAGCTGCTAGCTAGATTATGAAATCTTGGTAATCAACAGACTCGTTTACCACGACATCTTTGTGTTTCGCAGTTCATCAATGACTGCAATGACCCAAACTACGGTCAAGAGAGTTCCATAGAGAACATCGTAAAGCGGAACCACAATCAAAGAACTTAGCTTGTCTTTTTGCACGTATACCGAAATAGCTCCGATACACAACGTTAACAAGGGCAAGACAACTAGCCATTCGACCGACGGCAGACGATATCCGGCAAAGGATGCAGTTAAAAGGCCGGAGATCGAGAACAGTACGATCAGCGGCAGAAGGGTGAGCTCGAAAAGAAAGGTTGGCGACATCCAGAACAAGGTTCTCATGCTGCCGGGACAATCTTCCGTTTTGATGGTTCTCAAAAACTTTCTGCAGACTTGCATGTTGCCTCTGATCCATCGGTAGCGTTGGGAAACCAGTGACGACAGAGTATTTGGTGCAACTGTGTATGCGACTGCTTCGGGATCGAAAACGATCCTCTTGTCCTTGACCAACATCGCCATACTCACTTCGAAGTCTTCTGCGAAAGTGTCATTCAGGAAGATGCTTGGCCGGCTTTCCTCGTCGACCATATCCGTGAGCGACGAGATGCGGAACAAGGCGATTGGACCAGGAACCAGAAGTACGCTTCCGAAAAGGCTCTGGGAACGTCGATAGACAGTATTACCGATCAGGTATTCTAGGTTTTGCAAGCGTGTCAAGGCGGTGTTTCGGTTGCTGACTTTAACCTGTCCGGCAACACCGTCGACCTCTGGATCTGAGAACCAACGTACTGCTTTCGAGACCGCATTCGAAGCGAGCTCGCTATCGGCATCTACCGTCAGTAGAATCGAACCCGACGCTTCTCTGAGTCCGTGGTTCAACGCGGATGACTTACCGCCGTTTTCCTGAGTTAGCACTCGAACGTTGATGCCGCCCTCGACGTTTGTGTCATTAATCTCAGCCGCAACGTCTTGTGCAATTTTCAACGTGTCATCTTTTGACCCATCGTCGACGACAAGAATCTCCATGCTCTTGTAGTCCTGGCCAGCAAGAGACTTAATCGTCTTCCGAATACCTTTCTCTTCGTTGAAGGCCGGAACTACTGCAGACACGAATATGTCTGAATTCATCGTCGGCGCTGCTCTACTGGGGATCATCAAAAGAACCAAGTGAAAGACCCACCGGTAGGTAATCAGAACAAGACTGAGTGCCCCAGCGAGCGTAAGGAAGACGAAGACGGGACTTGCTCCGACACTTTCCACACTGCTTGCATCTGTGATTAACGAAACGGCGCTTCTACCGACTACAATCGTCGAAATCGCGAGCACGAGTGCGACCAGCAAGAAAGCTGGTTGTCTGTTGGTTTCTTCAGTATATCGAGGGTTCATGGTTACGGGCTCTGTTTGTCAAAATGAGTTAAGACGACGGGAAATGTTGTGAATATGAGGTGAGGCGAAAATAGGAATTTGAATTTGCGACGTGGTCGCGGATCGAATCAACAGCAGATTGAACGTCGATTGATCAAGGTAAGAAAGCCCTCCGTGACTTCGAGCTAGATCATCACTTAGAGGCTGTCGGTACCTGATCGTAGTAATGGCCCATGATGTCCACTTGATCAATCAGATTTTCCCATGGTGTTTTTGAGTCTGCAGCACCCTTGAAAGAGACTTCCAGCGGCACAGCATCAGATTTCAAGAGACTCTGAACAAGCGTTGCAGGAAGTGGAGAGATGACTAGCAACTCACATGTCCCACTGTCTGTTTGCTCAGAACCCGAATCGTGAACAACGCACTTGGCTTGGAAACTGGTGTCTTTCGTCGAAAATCCCCGGTGAGTGAGATCAACCAATATTTCCGAGTTCGGTTCGAATTTAAGACCTTCCAGATCGTCTCCATTGATTTTCAGCAGTACGCCTGACTGACCAGGTTGACTCATTGCGACAAGTGGTGTGCCTGGAAGTGTGGAATAGGGTGATGGATGCTTCCACAAGACGACACCATCATTTGGGGCAACGTGGATCTGCTTACTCATTACCGAATCAATCTCGAGTTCGATGGCTCCAAGTTGCAGGTCAATCTGGGCGATCCGCGTGGCCTTGAGGTCCTCCTGCATCTGCGCCCTTGCGGTCGAATTTGACTTTGCAGTCAAAGTCTTCTTGTCCTCGTTGCCTGCGATTGTGTAGCCAGCTTCCTTCAAGGTAGAGACATTCATTGGGGCTAACAGCTCTGTCTTGATGGATTTGATCTGATCGTCGATCGACTGCAAATGCTCTTTGTAGGATGTCATTTCACCCACAACCTTTTCCAAGGCCTTCTCTTTTCGGTTGACCTCTGCAGTGCTTGCTAAACCTCTAGAAAATAGAGAGCTGAACTGTTCGGCATCTTCGTTTGCATGTTGAAGTTCGATATCCAACCGGGATATTTCTCGTAGCAATGGATGACGCAGTCGCTCGAGCGATTGAATGTCAGCACGGTGTTGACGGGCACGTTGCTCGATTTGATTTTCGAAATCCTGTTCTTCAGATCTCTCGTAGCCAAAAAGTTGCTCCTGACCTGGCAAAGCAAGACTTTCTGCAACCAATCGCCTGTCGAATTCCAGTTTGCGGGCCTGAGCCGCAAGGACTTTGAGTCGGGCATCCATTTCTGGAGAAGATGCTTGTAGCAGGACGTCTCCTTTCTTGATGTCACCAAATGGGGCAATGGACACCGATGGTGTGCCTGTTGTGGCCCGTACCGTTGTGATGCCAAAAGGAACTGCGATGGCCTTAAACTTTTGTGTCAGTCGATTGGACTGCGTCGTCAGTCCGAGAAGTGGTAGGCATAGCAAGAGAAACGCGACTCCGTACAACACGATTGAAACGATTGATGGAGACCGTTTCAGTATCCAGATACTTCCGACCACAAGGATGCTTGCGAGGAATGCAAAACCAATCAAAAAAGACATTGCTGTCTGTAGTTGTGATTGAACAATCTGGGAAAGAAAAAAAAGAGAGTGCATGGTGTTGGTGTCCTTTCGAACATCGAGTTTAAGAAATTTGGTTGCCCGAACGGGTGATCATGAATTGAGCGTTAACGTATGGTGTGCATCATGGACGAGGCGTTTGGTAAGGTCAGCTTCGGAACTTTGAGGTTGACGCGAAGATTTGGGAGGCGTTAGTTCGGTCGGGTTGAACGAACTCAGGTCGCGTGTGAACGAGATCACTCCGACCACGACAGCACTAATCAGAAATGTAAGATCAAGTAAATTCATCTCGAAAAGTCCTCACCGAGTTTTTGATTCTGAGAAATAAGGTCATCATGGGACTACTGGGTCTGGGCTTGAACGCGTCGATTGCTTTGACTTGTGAACCGCTCACAAAAACAAACTGTTGGACGAGATCGTCTTCCGTTTCTCATTTTTTGGTGGAAGAAGATTTGGTTGAAACTACTTATCGCTGCGCTGTGCCTGGAAACAATTAATCGTTTGGTCGTGGAACACTCGTGGGGCACGCGGTGTCCGCTGGCCGTTCGCCTATCACTTAGCATTGATCGTGCCAAAGCCAGTTAGCACTTGTCTCGTGGGCCGTTAGTTCTTTGCTGAAAAGGACTTGCGACGATCAATATTTTTCATGGACGGTATAGCCAACATCAACGGGTGTTGTAAAAAAACAACATGTGTTGGCATGGGGCTGCATTGATGTGCCGCGAGTGCCACAGCAGGGCTGGTAGAGTCCAAATGGAAAAAAGCCAACCAGATCCGCATCTTGTGGTGCTGGGTGCGCGGGGCAACAAATGAATGCCAGGGCCAGCAGGCAACCAGAAACTAATAACCGCTTCATCGAATGACCTCTATCGAGCAGGTTGAACAGGAATGCGCTTGATGCAATGCATGATGCCTTGCAATACCTTCCTTTCTGCTCAGAGCGGNANGTGAAGTCNGCAAGGGAGAAGCTTTGGAAAGCACNNCCGGNCCTTCAATCTTGAAGNCTNGTTAGACTGAATAAGTCATTCAATCATTAAAAACAGAAAATCTGCTACTTTTCATACCGCCNCGATCGTTGCNAAGCTGNAGTAGGGAACTTGNAATTNAAGGTTGCCTGCGTTANTCATTTGCTCGACGGGTTGTGNAACCNAGCGTGCATTGGCGTCNCGTNTGGNGGAGTATTCCAATCACTAATTTTCTGTGATCACCAAGAAGTGGAGCACTGTTGCTACGCTACAGGCATTAATCTGCTCTTTCCGCAACCTATCGCATCCCCAAAGTTGCGCTCCAAGCTAGTTGACAGTACACCCGATACAGCGTTTTACATCTGCGGTTTACGCACCGACCATTTGATCGGATCAGAAGATCGCCACTGCGGGTATCCTGAGGATCCAAGTTGGCAATTTGAAGATTGAGAAGGCTTCGCCCGACGGCTGGCTCAGCCACTTGCGGAAACCGAACTCAATTGTCGGATTTGGTCTTGCGAACTGTTTGAGAAGGGTCATGTCAAGATCCCCTGCAAATCCTGAACGCACAGTTGTCCCTGCAGGAACGCTCGAATTTGTGGATCGGTTGAGCGAGGTGTCGGCTGCGACAATTTCTGTTCTGACAAAACGTTAGGCAGGATCTGTGACAGCACTGTTAGAGGTGGTGGTCGTTGTTTTCACCCTAGCAGTAGACTGTAAAAGTAGAAATCGAGGGATGCTTGACAGTGAAATAGCTTTTAGTTGTAGTCGCTGCTTCGAGTGCATGATCGAGCGTTGTTGCAAGTCTTGCATGACAGATTTATCTGGTCGTTTACTCATGCACACCGACACAAAATCGCTGACAGAAGGCATGTGTTCGTTCATAGATGATACGCAGATGAGGTAGAGGATCGCCCGCTTGGGCTTCGTTCTGGCGGAGCGTTTCTGCGAGGCAGCATTCGTCTCGAATGATGAATCGCTGTTGCAACGAGGTCTTTCTTGGCAAGGAGCGATTGCTGCAATGACATAAGGTCAGATGGGACACGCGGAAAAGCCGATTTTGTCACACTGATTAAGCAAGCACGCTTGAAACATACATGGCTGGGACTGCATCTCCGCGAGTAGGTTGCACGATTCGAGAACCAGCAGACGTCCGCGGGCGGTATCGGATTATTCAATGGAACGCTTCGCGATAGTTGCTAAAGCGTGTAATCTTTTTTAGCTTCCAAGAAGCTTGCTCGGTGATCAATCGCTACCCACTTTGATACAACCATCACCAGTTGATTCAATGATCAAACACCTGCCGACTATGTAGCTGGCTGTATCATTCGGGCTTCGGCTACACCTCAGCCTCCAGAACGTAGATTCATTGCAAGGCCCATTTCCTCTGAGTGAAATTGACGCAAATATTGGAAGTTAGCCAGAAGTCAAAACGGGTAAATCAAGTGCAGGCTTTGCGTTTTGTTACTTAAATATCGTGTTTACAGAAAGATTCAGCTGGAATATTTAATTCTCGTCAGATGCTGAGGACGATAGACAGGAGGTACGAAAAGGACTTCCGCGACCCCATTTGGTAACAGGCCTTGGCCTCAACAACCGGTATGGGCGATTACTTTTATCTGAATAAACTCATCATGGCTCAAGCTAGATTTCGAACCACATTGGTGTTGCTGATGCTTGGTGTTTTTCAGATTCAGGAAGCACAATCGCAGAACACGAGAAATTCACCCGAAGAGATCGTTTCAGCAAGATTGATGACGGAAGCCGAACGTATCGCGATCGGTCGTTCTTTGGATGATTTCACACAGCAAGTTCTCCCGACGACTGTCAAAGAAGCACAGGCGAAGGGCTGGGACTCGAACTTTGTGCTGGCTATCTTTGAACACACGCTCAAGCAGTCAATTCAGTCGCACTCAGGGTCAACTGAGTACCCACGATTCGTGGATGCGGTTGACTCGTTTACTCGGTCCCTCAGAAAAGATGTGACTCAGGTTCCAACAGAGTCCGCTCGCAGAACGTTATTGGTTGCTTCCGATGGCCTACTGTTGAACCGAGTCAAGGATTCGGTCGTTGAGGAGATTATGCGTAGTGCGACGGCATCTGAAGACGCTAGTCGTAACGGCAAGGCTACGCCAGCACGTGCTGCACTCCGGCCGGTACGCGTCCGGGGCACTGCTGCATCCAACTTGTCCGGTAGAAAACCCGAGCAGGCGTTAGCTGGTTGGCGGGAAACTGCACGAGTTAGGGCAGTCAGTCAGCGTGACCCACTTGAGATGCCAAGTCCCGCCGATGCGGTACCAGGGGTTGGTGGCCTGCCTTCACCTGGGCCCCGTGTGTTCAATCGAGGTGGGGAGTTTCCTGCACTCCAGCTTTCATCGCCGACCGCTAGCGACGGGCTGCCACCAATCGATTCCGCAACCGCTGACGATGTGCAAGTGACAGAGCCAAATTACGATGGCTTTTCTGTCAGTCCTCAGGCTGCCGGGCTTACCGCTGGTCAACCCGTTGCTGGCAGCATTCCAGAGCCTTCGGCAGAAATGTTGCCCCAACCTACGTCTTTATCTGACGGTATGAACAGCATGCCGTCTGCGGCACCTGTGGTGCTCGAAGGAAATGCGGTACCACAGTATGTGCCGACGCACGATCTGAGTTCGGCATACGGTCCCATATGCGACGGCAGTCCCATGTGCGACGGCAATCCCGTGCCGCGCAGCCGAACCCTCGAGAGTCTTTGTGATAAAATCTGTCATCCGCCGGCAGCATATCCGTTGATTGATAAGGGGTCGCTTCTCGGGGAGTATCAAGCTCGCACCTCGAGCCATTCAGATCTTTCAAACCCTAAGCTGTTTGTAGAACAGGAAGGCCCTTCTACTGATTATCGTGCTTGGTGGCACGATGCTGTGACTCAACCTTTTCAGGGGAATGGTAGCGGTGGAATTCCCGTTGACGTGGAATCGTTAGTCCTTTCTTCGATGCAGCACTCGCCGCAAATAGCTGCGATACAGATTGACCCAGCAGTCCGAGAAACGAAGATTTGTGAGGAGGATGCCGAATTCGACTGGATCGCATTCGTAGAAGGGACCTACGATCATATCAGCGAGCCTTGGGTTTGGAACAACAACGTCATCATCGGTGGAACTCCAGTAGCGCCACAGGGAAATCAAACTCGCCTCAAAGGAGACCAGTTCAACGCCAAAGCTGGGCTCAAGCGGGCATTGCGCTCGGGAGGCAGTGTTGAGGTCTTTCAAGAGTTTGATTCTCTCTCCAACAATCAACCGTTTCTCTTCCCTAACCCAGCCAATACGGCATGGTTCGAGGTGAATGTAAACAAGCCACTCCTGAGGGGGAATGGTGAAGCGGTCAATCAGAGTCGTATTGTCATTGCCCAATTGAACCGGGATATCAGCCATAGTGAAGCTGTAAGTGGTATCGAAGAGCACATCGTCAGCGTCCATGAGGCCTATTGGCTTCTGTACCTTCAACGTGCAAGCCTGATCCAGAAACTCAAAGCACTCGAGAAGAGCGGCGAGATTCTGAACATCGTTCAGGCGAGGCAGGATGTCGACGCGACTAGGGGACAACTCATGCGAACCCGTTCCGTCGTGGCTAAGCGGCGGTCCGAAATACCTCGACTAGGGGGCGCAGTTCGAAACGCGCAGGCTAGCTTGCGGCTTCTTGTCAATTCTCCTGAGCTGAAGAATAGTTTGGATACGGAATTGCTTCCGCTGAGCGTGCCGAACAACAACGCTTTGCCAGTGTCGTTACAAGCGTCTTTTCAGACAGCTCTCACCAGCCGACCAGACATTTCTGCTGCGATGAAGCAGATTCATCGTACCAGCATTGAATTGGAGGTGTCCAAGAACGAATTGCTGCCACGATTTGACCTCGATTTATACATGTACACCGCTGGGCTCCAGAGAGATCGCTCTGCGTTTGGAGACATGTTCTACCATGGCCCTGGTGTCGGAGCAGGGCTTGTGTACGAGATACCTATCGGGAACCGCAGGGCACGTTCTATCAAGCAGCAAAGAGAGTTGTTGTTGACAAAAGCCTTCAAAGAATTCGAGCTCATTGTCGAATCGGGTTTAGTGGAGACTGAACAGGCAGTGAACGATGTTAAAGCATGCTACTCCGAGATGATTGGGGCCTACAACTCGATGATTCAGGCCAGACAGGAAATCGTATTCGCCGAGGCTCGCTGGCGGGATGTGGCCAATGATGGTGGGGGATCACTGCAGTCCTTGGATGCACTCTTCGACTCTCAGGACCGGATGGCTGATGAGGAGTTTTCCTTTGTCGAAGCCCAAGTCAAGTATGAGCTCGCTGTTGTCGGGCTCAAACGCTCCCTTGGGACTCTAATCTACGAACCAGTCAAATGATCATCACCCACTTGTCTCACTAAGTTGAGAAAGAGGTTCAGGGCTGGTAATTCGGCTGTATTCTGAAGGCTAAGACTGAGGAATACAGTCGGCCGCGTAGGCGGCAGGGGTTTGATAAGCCAATGAACTGTGGAGACGGTGGTGGTTGTAGTCGAGTCGCCAGCGCTGTTGTTTTCGCGGGACTTGCACATGCTCTCGCTTCCAAGGTCGCTGGAGGCGTTTCTCGTTCACAGCCGAAGCTCGCTGCGTCAGTAAGCGATAAATGCAATGCGTCTGGATCCAAAACTAGGACGTTTACGAGCCAGTAAACGCATCTCGTGCACTAAACCCGCTTCATCGTCTGCCCGTCACGACTTATATTGCTGGGTGTTGCGTGGTTGACCGAGAACGCGGCAGGCCCGAAGCTCAGAGATCTTCTCTGGCCCCAAACGGCTACGCACGTCGGATCCACCACGTCGATGATGTTCAGGGCTTACCAGTTTCCCATGGCGAACTCCTTGAGGATCTCCCTATCGAGAGCCTGCCCAGCAACCATCTTCGTTAGCTGTGGCTTCTCTTTCTCCAAAGCCTTCAGCTGCTTGGCCATCTCCAGCTTCATGACCTGCTCCCGAAAACTGATCCAAGCAAAGTGAGGAAGTCTTCATGACACGCAAATCGCATTTTGGGGAGCGCTCCATCCGCAAGTGACCTGTCTGGCAGGTGACATTGATTTAGCTTTTTGTGAGCATTCAAGATCCGGTAAGGCCCATTTCATGTGGGTTCGANTTCCACCTCCGGTACTGAACAAACAACGCNGTNTTTGNATTCATCCAGAATCAGCGTTTTCTTGCAAATGTGCGGGACAGCGAACGCCAAGCAGCAAAAAATTTGACGCGGTTACGGGGTTTGGATCTCTGGCCGTCTGTCTTCCTGCAAGGCTCGGGCTTTAGATCTACCTTGTTGCATCGCACAACCTATGAATTGATCGAGGACAACTGATCTGTCGATTGAAGCCGGCTACGACAGTCTGTTCCAGANGAACTTGTTCTTTTGCATTCTCGATGAGGCTTGCTTGCCCCACAGAACAGCCAAGGTAGTCTCTTTGCNAATGCTGCTCTCGATGTCTTGAANNCGGATTCTTTANTNACCTCGTGTGGTGAGTCTTCTCGTGGCAGAGATGCCAAGAAAACCACCGCCAATGAACCCGATGCTATAGCAGAGAATGACGACAATTTCATCCGAGTATAACAAGCCAGCAAGAGCACCAAGAAGTCCTCCAAGTAAACAACCCAAACCAAATCCACACACTTCCTTGATTCTGGAACGAAGCGGCTTTTTATTGTTCATCAGCTTTTCAATAGCTCTCGCTGCGATTCAGCTTCGGTTTTCAGAGAATACATTTTATGTCGGCCGATGTCGCATTGNATTTTANTGTCGACTGCTGCAAACGGCTTAAACAGTATCATTTGCGATCACTCTGNGGCAGGTTNTCTTTGATGANCGAGACAACTTGATCTGCCAGNTTATTNGATCCTTCCGCTGTGTAATGAACATTGGCCGGACGTGTNGGGACCTCTTTNTTCGATAACTGCCAAAGTGGATTGGTTTTNATNTCNCCCAGTTCNTTCATCACTTTGGCCGCAANCTCATTGTACTTCTTNCTATCNCCAACAACGCGTCCCTTCGCTCCTTCTGGTACNGGAGTTGTCTCACACCAGATCACAACAGCACCGGTCTTTTTGAGTNTNTCGGCAATGGNCTTCAGGTTGGATTCGTATTCTGCCGGGGGGACTNGTTGATGGGACTTTGAACCCTTCGGGTCTGCCAGGTTCTCGTTGTTGGGGCCCATGTATTTCAGGTCGTGTAGTCCATGATTGAAATGAATGACACTCCATTTTCGATCCCCCAACCATTTGTCCAACTCTGCGACGCCTTTGGTGGTCGGACCGCAATTTGTTTTAGGACGAAATACATTGGCTGCTCCGGCCATCTTTTTGCGAACTGGCATCGTGTAGCCAATCGAAATGGAGTCACCAATCAGCAGAACATTGGGCAGGTCTGGATTGATATTGGTTGGTTCGGCGACGAGTTTTTGAGCAAGACAACTCGAACCCAGAGAAAGTGTCAGGGCAAGACAGAGGGTGGATCGAAGCATGGGTAATTCCTGTTGGGCGGGGAGAATCTGGGTCCGAAATATAATGGATGATGAGCTGTCATTGCGATTCGTTGAGAAATTTTAGATCCATGGAACATGGAAACAACGACATCACTCGCATTTGTGCATCGCATTCACTCTGCGACTTGGTGTGTTTGGCTTGTTCGCTCCGAGAAACTCGTCGCCGGGACGGAAGATGTTGAGCGGTAGATAGATGATTCGAAGGCAATATGTTTTTTGGTATGACATCAATGCGAAGCTGAATTATCAGGGCTGTCTCACGTTATTTGAGTACTGCGTTGCGTTACAGTTGCTCGACTGGCTGGTTTCCTGCTGTGTTGATTTGTTGATGGTGCTATGACTCAATCGCAGCCGTCACTAAGGGCAGTTGATTGACTGGCCAGTGAGAATTGCACGCCGAAAAAAGATTGGATCGCATCAAATTCGAGCGAATTCAAGTACGGGTCCTCGCGGTAAATGCGGTTGAATGGTTGAATGGTTGTAGCATGACCGCTTCGCTGTAGGAGCGATCAAGCGTAGAGTCTGTATTGATCCAACGAGCATGACCCGAGGCTGGGCAGAGACCATGGCAAATTCGAGCAAATCCGCGAAGTATGACTGCATCATTATCGGCGGCGGGCACAACGGTTTGATTGCTGCTGCTTACCTTGCCAAGCGTGGAAAGAGCGTCTGTGTTCTAGAGCGTCGTCCCATGCTGGGGGGGTGCAGTGTGACTGAGGAACTGTGGCCAGGGTATAAGGTTTCGACAGCCTCTTATGTCGTCAGTTTGCTGTTGCCTGAAATCATTTCAGACCTGCAACTCAAACAGAATGGATTGACCATCTTGCCGCGGGTCCCATCTTCCTTTACCCCGATGCGAGATGGGCGGCACTTGATGTTGGGGGCGGACAAGCAACAGAATTACGATCAGATCGCCGGTTTCAGTAAGGCTGATGCAGAATCTTTCACGCATTATGAGAAAGTGCTTGAGGATGTCGCGATGCATCTTGAGCCTGTGCTGAATCAAGCTGCCCCGGATCTATTACCATTGCCCGCTAGTTGGCGACGAATTGGAATGGGTAAAAAAATACGCGATCTCAAGAAGGGATGGGCGCTGCGTAAGGCATTGGCTTCCATGGAAGAAACGATTCCCGAGGGAATTGAACTATTAACAGCAGCAGCGAGGCCTGTGTTGGAACGATGGTTTGAAACCGAGGTGTTAAAAACAACGCTTGCAACGGATGCGGTGATCGGCG
>PAUV01000073.1 GCA_002712845.1 Rhodopirellula sp.
TCACCAGAAACGGCGCCTGCCACATTTTCGATGTGATCTCTAACTCGGCTGAAAGCGTTAAGCACAGCAAGGTAAGCAACACTTACCTGCGGAGAAATGGAGCCCTCTGACAGGTCAGAAAGGTGTTCGCGTCTAAGTTGCTTGATCTGTTTTCGTAATCGCTTGGAGGCACTTTCTGTCTTGGTGACAACACCTGGATCATTCGCAGCTAACGCCTGATTGACCAGTTCGAGGTACTCCGTTGACATCTTGTTGAGGACCTTGATTCCGCTCCGCTGCGTAGTGGTGAATCGCTGGTCATCACGTCGCAATCGAACATCAAACTTATGAATGTTAACGATGTAGTCACTGATCGACTCATACTCGTCGGCCATGCGGAATTGTTGTCGGGCCTCAACTGCCACCGAGTGCGGGATATCATTCGATAGCATATTTGTCACATGTTTTGCGATTTCATCCTGAACTGAGTCAAGCACCTGCTCGCGATGCATAAGTTTGTCTGCAAGTTTCTTGTCGATTTCATCCTGGTCATAAAGTTCATCGATCCATGCAAGCATCTTCTCGCAGCCTGTCGACATTTTCTCAATCTCTTTCCGCGATTGTTCAATTGCAAGCAGTGGAGTTTCGAGTAGTCGCATGTCCAAGTCAGTCAGACTGGGCTTTTCTTTGAAATCTTTGGAAGGCACAATTCGTTCCAGCAAACGAACGAAGAGAGGCAGGAAAGGCAGGAACAGAAGGGTGTTGACGATGTTGAAAATTGAGTGAGTGAGGGCAATTGCCGCTGTCGTGTAGGGATAGGTCTCTTTTCCATCGACTAACACCATCTCGGAGACATCGTTATCCAAAATTGTCTGAATGAATTGAATATACCAGGCAAAGATCAAGGTGATCCAGAAAACACCGATCAGGTTAAATATCATGTGGAAATAAGCGGCCCGTTTGGCATTCGTCGTTGCCCCTAGCGAGGCGAGCAATGCCGTGATGGTCGTGCCAATGTTTTCACCCAGTACCAAAGCCGCTGCGGTTTCGTAACCGATCACTCCTTGGGTAGCCAGTGAAATTGTGATGCCGAGTGTTGCGGAGGAAGACTGCACCAGCGTGGTGAGCAGACAACCTGCCAATGCACATTTGAGAACACCCAAGTAGTTGTCAGCCGTAAAGTATTTGAATGAGCTTTCGAATTGCGGAGTCTCTTTGATGATCGCACAAGCGTCCTTCATCAACTCGAGGCCAAAGAAAACCATTCCCACGCCCATGATGGCCATGGCCCAATAACGCCAACGCTCACTCTTCGAAAACAGAAAGAAGAAAGCTGCAATCCCGAGCAGTGGCAATCCGTACTTGCCAATCTTCAATACCAGAATCCAGCCGGTGATAGTGGTGCCGATGTTGGCACCCATGATCACGCCAATCGCCTGCGATAGTTCCATCACACTGCTGTTGACGAAGCCGACGACCATCACTGTTGTGACAGAACTCGATTGAACAACACAAGTGACGACGATGCCGACGATCGTGGCGAGAAAACGATTGTTGGTGACGATCCCTATCAAACTTCGCAGGCTCGCGCCGGCAACTGCTTGCATTCCGTCGGACATGTTCTTCATGCCAAGGAGGAAAATTCCCAAGCCGCCCATGAGGCCGAACAACAAGTTCATCAGTGCTTCGAGTTCCAAGTTGCCACCGTAAAGATTGCAAGAGTTCTTCGCCGTTGCCTCGCAGGCTCGCGAAGTGATTTGGGGATAAATTCAGTCGCTAAGAGTCATTCTTCTGAGCATTTGGTAGCAAATCGGGAGGAGATGAAAAACACCCCCTCGTTGCAATTTGTGAATTTGTGATAGGGGAATGGCGGTTGCGGCACGGGTACAGGCATATTTACCGCGGTTTTTGTGGGAAAAACCATTCTCAGTCAATTCGGTTTTTAAGTAGAAAATTCATCTGATTTGCTTCGTTTTGAAGAAATTGAGATGTGAATCTGTAGCGGTCATCATGACTCGCGAGACGTGACCAATGTTGGCTCATAATGCGTTTCGGGCACTGGCGATGAATAGCCGGCGATTGTTAGAGATTTTGATAGCGATATTCCCGCTATTCTGGCTGCTAAGGACCTTGAGGGTTGTTGCTGGGCGAACGCTTATTTCCCTTGGCTGCGAGGTGAATATGCTTGTTTCTGCATGCCTCCGATTCTCGATCACTGTTCTTGTGCATGATCTGCCAGGCAAATGCCCGATCTGTTCTGCCAGCAGGCAGGTTCAGAAACGATCGCGTGCTTCAAAATCACATGAAGCCAAGTGAGTGTGATGACAATGACGCGTTGAGTTCAGCTTTATGTAGCCGCTGATGCAGGTAAGGACGCGTTTTGTGTAATTGTCGGATAATTTGGTCAGGTTGCCAGTATCGCTGCGTAACAACCACTGCCAAAAACCTTGCCTGCCAATTGCTCAGGCGTTCTAGTTGTTTTAAGTCGGAGGTATTCGGCAGTTTCTCGCTTTTGATCAGGACAGTGTCGTGAAAAAGAAACTCGGTCTCGTGTTGTGTCTCAGTCTGCTGGTCAGTGTCTGGATTGATCGTTCGCGTCGGCGAACCGATTTTCAGGGAGATGTGATGGTCGGGTCTGCGATGGCTGGCACTGCCAGTGCTGCGCCCAACCAACGACAGCAGGTAGGACATCCGACTTTTGTGAGTCCGCACGCATCGCCTATCAGGTTGCTGGATCGACTTGTGTTTGTGGTCAACACACCATCGGATACTGTTGACGTCATCGATGCTGATACACGGGAAGTCATCACGCGAATCAACGTAGGCATCGATCCTGTGAGCCTTGCGGCTCGACCAGATGGAAAAGAAATGTGGGTTTCAAATCATGTTTCTGATTCGGTGAGCGTGATTGACACTGACGCTTTGAGTCCAACCTATCTGCAGGTGGTGGGTACGGTTCAGGATTTCAACTCAGAAACAAGAGCAACGCATTTTGACGAGCCTGTTGGGATTGCATTTGCCAACAACAAGAAAGCCTATGTGGCGTTGTCATCCGAAAATCAGATTGCCATTGTTGACGTTGCAGATCGCGAGGTCACGGGGCACCTGAAAATTACAGCTCAAGATCCCCGGCAGATTATCGTGCGCAATGGTCTGCTGTATGTCATTCCTTTTGAGTCCAATAATAAAACTCAGTTGTCTGGCGGCACCGGTGACTTCGATGGCAAATTGGTGACCTTTGATGCTTATCAGCATTCGATCGCAAACAACAACGTGCTGTCGCTTGGAGCAGTGGTCGACATCATCAAGCACCCGCGGGTGCCTGACCGTGATTTGTATGTCTTTGATACTGAATCTGATCGTTTGGTGGAAACGGTGGATTCGCTCGGAACGCTTCTTTATGGCATGACTGTCGATTCCAAGGGGCGCGTTTACATCGCACAAACGGATGCTCGAAACGAGGTGAATGGTCGTGCAGGAACCAAAGATCATGGGCTTGCTGAACTTGAAAATCGAGCATTTCTGAACCGCATCACGAGCGTTCTTCCTCGCACGAATGAGATCGCGGGCGCAGAGCAGCTTGAAGCAGACATTAATTTCATGGAGCTAGAGCCTCTGCCTCCTGAGCATCCCGAGCCGGAGGCTGCACTTGCGACGCCGTTTGCGATTGAGGTCAGCAATGATGACGCAACACTTTTTGTGTCTGCTGCGGGTTCCGACCAGTTCTTTACTGTGGATGCTGCCAATGGGCAAGTGCTCGGGCGTGTTGAGGTTGATGCGGTGCCCAGAGGAATCGCATTGCAGAGCGATGCCAACGGCACAGCGGATGTGGCGTGGACTCTCAATGCCGTCGCAAATACGGTCTCATTCATGGATGTTTCAGACCCGGCCATGCCGACAGTCGTTGAAACAATCGCTTTGGAGGACCCAACTCATCCAGCGGTCAAGCGTGGAAGGATCGCTTTCAATACGGCGGCAGCTTCGACAACAAAGACATTTGCTTGTGCCAGTTGTCATCCAGACGGTCACACGGACCAGTTGCTGTGGGTGCTGAAGACCCCTGTGGTGACGGGAGGTAATCAGATCATGCCTCGGTCTACCATGCCAATTCGAGGTTTGAGAGACACCGCACCCTACCATTGGGATGGGATTCCGGGCGACCCTTATGGTGGAAATAACAGCGCGAACATTCATGGTTCTGATCCTCCCAACAGCAAGCGTGATGATCCGGCCAGCACGACACGGCATCTGATTGATGGAGGAATCGCCGGAACCATGAGTAGGGTTGGTGATTCTGCTGTAAACGATGAAGGCAAGTCGGGAGCGTTGACTGCTGCCGAACGCGATGACATGGCAAAATTTTTGCTGAGTGTTCCGTATCCGCCAGCCCAGAAAAGGGCGTACAGCAATGTTGTCTCTGATCGGGCGCAAGAGGGTTTCAAACTCTTTCATATCGATGGTGATTACGATGGAAAACCGAGGCCGAATGTTTGTGGCAATTGTCACAGGATGCCGTTTCTGGTCAGCACCAATACGCCAGGCACCGGAATGGATGCGCCGACCTGGCGAGGAGCGTATGACCGATTCTTGATTCTGCCACAGGGGCGACTCAATATCATCGATTTTGATTTCTATCGTGCCATCGCAGAGCAGGGTATCCCAGAACGGCGTATGTGGCAGTTTTCTTGGGGCGGGCGTCGACGCTTTGATCCCATCTGGGATATGGTGCTCGAAGGCAGTACTGGTTTTTCCGGAGCATTCGCACGTCAAGTCACATTGAATCGCAAGACAGCAAACCAGAAACTCACTGGCGATTTGTTGGACTCGCTCGAACAATCGGCCGCAGAGGGCGGCGTTGTCCTGCAGGCCGAAGGGGTCCTGATCGATTCAGACCAGACAGTGACTCCGATCAAACTGCAGTACAGTGCGGATTTGCCCAGCGGCGATGCTGTTTATGAAAGCAGCTTGGGCGATGTAGACCGGTATCACTTCCAGAGAACACAGCTTGTTCGGTTGGCTGAGGCTGGAGAGTTTGTGGGGACGTTTTCTGCAAGGCATGGCGTCAAGGCTGACCTTGAAACACCGCAGCCAGCTCTATGGACGCTCGGTTCGTTAGAACGTCAAAGTGGCCGTCAGAAGTTCCCGATCCTGTTTGAAGGCAAACAGCAGATGACGCTCAGTGGCCATCATATCGAGGAGGATGCAAATGTCCTTGTCGACGGTCGGCGCGTTGATGGAAGTATCAGCATCGACGGCGAGACTGTTCAACTCCGCTTGGATGAATTGCCAGATGTGGGCATGCACCTGTTGCAAGTTCAAAATCAACAAGGCCTCTTCAGTAATGATTTCATATTTCACGTAACCGATACCCAAGAGGGTGCGGCTAAGCTGCAGGCCGGTATGGATGCGGCTCATGTCGATCGTCGCAGTGCTTTGAATGAGGCCGCGTCGAAAGGAAATCTTAATCGGATTCGAATTCTGGTGGCGCGCGGAGCCCGAGTCAATGAAAGGAAACCCGCCGGCGGATCCACGGCATTGAGTGATGCCGCGTTGAACGGACAAGTCGAAGCCGTCAAGCTGCTACTACGACGAGGAGCAAGAATCGATCGCACCAATGAGGACGGGAATACGCCGCTGCATATTGCTGCCTTCATGTGTGAGTTCGAGATTGTGGAACTCTTGCTTGAAAAAGGCGCCTCGGCGTCGGTCAGAAACGATAGGGGGGAAAGCCCCATCGATATTGTCAGCTCGCAATGGAGCGATGGTCTTTCCCGCTTCTACGCCGGAATTGGTCGAAGCTTGGGTATGAATCTTGATCTGGAGGAAATTCAGGACGCCCGGCCACGCATGGCTAAATTGTTGAGCTCTGCTAGCAGCAAAGATAAGGCCAACAATTGAACCCCTAGGTGGTTCCTTGTGGCGACTGCTTCTGGCCGTCTCCCCTTTTTTCACTCAGCAAATTCACGGAATTCTCGTCCTATGGATTGTGAAATGTCGCGGGTTCGCCCCCGTGTTAAGGCATGCACGAAGCAGGGGGCCGCTTTCGCGTTCTTTTGTGTCTGACGACGATGGTTTTTGCAGGTAAGATATCTGGCAGGGAGCGGGAATAAGCCGCTTCTATGTCACCGTATATCCATTCCGGAAAAATCCATGCTGTTGCAATGTTCTAGCTCTCTGCGACGCTCCGTGAGCGTTGTGTTTTCTTGTCTCTACGCTTTTTTGTTGTGTGCGTCATCGGCGAATTCTGCAGAGCAGGCGGGCGGTGCAAAGCAGCCACCGAATATCGTCTACATCATGTCTGATGAATTGGCGTACTACGAGCTTTCGCATATGGGCAACGAGCGGATTCGTACTCCCAATATGGACAAGATGGCGTCGGAGGGTATTCGTTTTACGCAGGCACTTGCCGCCGCGCCTGTGTGCGGGCCACTCAGGGCATGCATGATGACGGGCAAGCATATGGGGCATTGTTCAGTGCGGGACAATCCGGGGGGGACACCTCTTCGTGCTGGTGAGGCAACCATTGCCAGCATGCTCAAGGATCGCGGTTATGCAACTGGTGGTTACGGAAAGTGGGGTGCCGGCGGACGAGGCTCGACAGGTGTTCCAGAAGATCATGGGTTCGATGATTTTTTCGGGTACTACGACCAGGTTCATGCTCACTCGTTCTATCCGCCGTACTTGGTTCACAATAGTAAAGAAGTTCCGTTGGCTGGAAACGACGGTGGACGCAGTGGAGAAACTTACGCGAACTACGAAATCATGAAACGTGGTTTGGACTTCATTCGTGAGAATAAAGATCGTCCCTTCTTTTGTTATTTTCCTATCACCCCGCCGCACGGCATGTATGACATTCCGGCAGATGATCCTGCGTTTGATGCCTACAAAGATGATGAGTGGTTCAATGATCCTAAAATTGCACAAGATGTAAAAAATTACGCTGCGATGGTGACGATGGTTGATAACGACCTGCAAGCCATTCTTGACTTGCTGCGTGATCTTAAGCTGGAAGACAACACTATTGTTTTCTTCACAGGTGATAATGGTGGGCAGGATAGATTTCGTAGCAAGGAGTATCCGCGAGGCTATTTCGGCCCGAATTTGAATCCGCGTACGGGTGTTGAATTCAGGGGAGGCAAGGGGAATTTGTATGAGGGTGGACTTAGGATTCCTTATCTGGTGCGGTGGCCAGGTAAAATCAAGCCGAATACCGTTAGCGATTTGTTGTTTAGCCAAGTCGATGTCTTTCCTACACTTGCAGAATTGGCTGATGCAAAAGCTCCCGAGGATCTCGATGGAATCTCAATCCTGACAGAACTAGTCGGTGAGGAAGCGACTGGCCACAAGCAGGAACAGCACGATTTTCTTTACTGGGAATACGGCAATCAAACTGCAGTCAGAATGGGACAGTGGAAAGCGATTCGTGCTCGGAAAGATGGTGAGTGGGCACTCTACGATCTTGCCAGTGATGTTAGTGAAACGAAGGATCTAGCTGGTCAGCATCCGGAAGTGTTGAGCAAAATGATTGCTCACGCTGATGCGTCGCATGAGCCATGGCAAGCGGGAACATTCTTTACCAAAGAACTGCAGGATCGGGATCGTGCGGCCAAGTTTGGGTCCAAGGGCAATCCGAATGGGACGTCCGGCAAGGTGAATACGATCAAGGCCAAGAATTTGATTCCCGCCAAACAGATCAAAGTGCTGCGTTTCAGCAGTCAGAACGAAAGTAATGGAAAACTTGCCGTCAACGCAGTGGATGGGAACCCACGTTCTTTGTGGCATTCACGTTTCGATAGCGGTGTTGCCGCCCCACCTCATGAGTTGGTTCTCGATTTGGGTGGGACCTACGATATCACTGGATTTCGGTATTTATCGCGGCAGGACAATGGCTGGAACGGGGCTTTTGCGAAAGCAGAATTCACTGTCAGTGATTCAGCCGAGGACTTTGGCGATCCAACCGTGATTGCCGAATTCAAGAAGACCAAAAAGTCGCAGGCTGCTGACTGCCCAAATCCGGTAACAGGCCGTTATGTCCGCGTACGGTCGATGAAAGAGGTGAATGGAAGTCAGTGGGGGTCGGCAGCGGAGATAGGGATTGTCGGCAAAAAGGCGAAGTAACCGTCAGAGAGCTATCGCATCGTTAGCATGTCTGTTGAACTGTGTTGGCGATTCTGCGGTTAAACAAGCCGAAGGACGTTGAGCTGAGAAGTTCTTATTTGTTTACGGAGAGGCCACGCGTGTTTCGAAATGTTTTGATAGTTGCCGCCATCCTGACCGGAATGTGCTGGCAAACAATTCTCACCGCGCAGACGGAGTCGCAAACGCCGGAGACGTTGACTGTAAAGCTCAAACGTGAACTGGCGACTGCGTTGGCGAAGGATGCCAGAGAGAAGGGGAACTCGGTTCAAGGTGCGATTCTGTTTTCACAGAAAAAGTTCAATTGTGTTGGCTGCCATGCACAGGGAGCAACCAATTTGCTGGGGCCTGATCTGACGCGAGTCGGGACTGAGGTGCCTGATGCTCATTTTGTGGAATCAATCCTGCTGCCTTCCAAGGCGATCAAGAAGGGGTACGAAACTGTCAGTATTCTTGACGTTGACGGACGCGTTTTTAAGGGACGCATTGTGGATGAGTCGCCAACGCAGTATGTGATACGCGATACGTCTCCTGAGCAGCGATTGGTCGCCGTCCCACGCGACAGCGTTGACGAATTAAAAATGGATGCCAAGTCGTCCATGCCTGAGGGTTTGGCCGATCAATTGGAAAGTCGTCAAGAGTTTTTGGATCTGGTCAAGTATCTGATGGATATCGCAGCCAGTGGTACATCTGGTACCAAGGTGGCCGGAAATTATGAGAAGAGTGGGCTCGATGCTCGGATTCAGGGTGTCGCTTTGCTGCAGCAGTTCCACTGCACGAATTGCCACGCGGCCGACTCACTTGCTCTAGAAGCAAAGCCAGCCCCAGATTTGTCTTCTGTTGCCTCAAGAGTTGACCCGCGCTTCATCACGGAATTTATTCTTGATCCGCATGAAACGAAGCCCGGTACAAGCATGCCGCACGTGTTGGGGCAACTTGCGCCTGCCGAGCAGCAGGCTGCCGCAGTTGCAATCACGCACTACTTGGCGTCGTTAAGTAGTGAGAAGTTTCAGAGGGATGCGTTGGATGGTGATGCGACGAAACGTGGACAAAAACTGTTCCACTCGGTGGGTTGTGTTGCGTGCCACTCGCCGTTCAGGCAGGACGGCAGTGAAGAATTGCCGGCAGGTTCCGTGCCCTTGGGGAACCCTGCCGAAAAATACAGTCTTGTTGGGCTAACCGGATTCCTGGAAAACCCACACGCTGTCAGACCGGCTGGGCGCATGCCAAATCTGAAGTTGGATCACTGGGAAGCGCAGGAGATCGCTTCCTATCTGTTGAGTATCCCAGTGCGGGAAAATCTGGAATGGGATGATTCGGATTTTGAGTTCGATCCCTCGTTGGTTGCGGCGGGAAGAACGCGATTCCGCGATCTCGGATGCAGTCAGTGCCACGAACTGGATGGTGCAGGAAAATTACCCGCAGCTACCCCCATGAGTTCGTTGAAATTGGGCGAAGGTTGCTTGTCGAAAAGCGTTGCCAAGTTGCCAAAGTATGTGCTGTCGGCTGACCAGCAGCAGGNAATGCAGGCCGCAATCAAACAATCAGACGATGAACTGACAAAGTCGCAGCAGATCAGTGTNACACTTCAAACTTTGCGGTGTTACGCTTGCCATGAGCGTGATGGAATCGGAGGGGTCAGTGGTGACCGCGATCCGTATTTTCTGACCACCAACGAAAACCTCGGGCCACAAGGAAGGATTCCTCCGCCGCTGACGGGGGTCGGTGCGAAGCTGAAACCGAAGTGGATGCGGCAAGTTCTTGTCAGTGGGCGGGCCATCAGGCCCTATGTCGAAACTCGAATGCCACAATATGGAGCAGATCATGTTTCACATTTGGTAGAGCTTTTTCAGCAGGTTGACGAGTTGCCTCAGGTGGTAATGCATGAGTTTGACGACCCAAAAGAAATTCGTAAGGTTGGTACTGAACTCGTGGGCAGCGGAGGTTTGAACTGCGTCGCCTGTCATACGTTCCAACAGAAGCCTGCCTTGACGATGCCGGGTGTTGACTTAACCGAAATGGCCGAGCGTTTGCACAAGGAATGGTTCTTTCAGTACATGAGGTCACCGCAAGCGATCAGCCCCAATACGGTCATGCCATCGTTCTGGCCCGGAGGGAAAGCGATTCGCAAAGAGATTCTGGATGGAGATACGGATCAGCAGATCGGAGCGGTCTGGGAGTATCTGCAAGACGGCAGGCAGGCAAGAGTGCCGCGTGGTCTGCGGCGCGAACCGATTGAGCTGCTTGCCAGTGATGGCCACGCGGCAATGTTAAGACGCAGCTATCAAGGGATTGGGAAACGGGGCATCGGGGTCGGCTACCCCGGAGGCGTCAATCTTGCATTTGATGCAGAGCAGCTAAGGATCGCGATGATCTGGAAGGGAAAGTTTGCGGATCCTGCGGGAGTCTGGCGAAGCCAAGGGCATGGAACCGTTCGCCCTCTTGGTGGCCAGTTGATTCGTTTCGAAGCAGGGCCTGAGCTGGACAGTAGCCAGTNCCCNTGGATCGTGGATGATGGACGCCCCCCNAAACATCGTTTCACTGGCTACTTTTTGGATGACATGGATCGCCCCACTTTCACTTACCAATTAGATGATGTTGGTGTTGAAGATTTCTCCAGCGGCGCGAAAAGTGAAAAGCCGGACTTGTCGCAACTGAAGCGAAAGCTCGTGTTCCAGACTGAACAGCCTCGAAACGATCTCGCTTTCCGNTTGCGAACCAAGGGCGCGATCCAGAAAGTATCGGATCATCAATTTCGATTGGGCAATGCTTTGTTGATCGAAGTTGATCCAGATCACGTGGCTAGAATCGTGACCGATTCTGCCGGCAGTCATTTGCACATACCGCTGGATTTGAAAAGCGGTAAATCACAACTCACTCTTAAATACACCTGGTAGGAAACTATCGATGTTCGTACGCATTGCAAATCTGCCTGCTGTTGTGGCCACTTTTTGCTCGGGGCTATTGTCACTCTTCGCTGTTTCAGCGTGGGGTGAGACACTGGGTGAATATTGGGATACAGCCGAGGAGGAGTCGAAGTACTACAGGATTGTTGAAATCCCCATGCCAGCGGGGGTGGCAATCGAAGCAGGCTGCTTTGAGGTGATGCCAGACAATCAGTTGGCTATCGGGACGCGACGGGGCGATATCTTTTTGGTTAAAGGAGCCTTCGACAAAAATCCAAGACCTACCTACAAGCGATTTGCACATGGCTTGGATGAGGTCATGGGCATGTCGTACCGGGACGGTGCATTTGTGATCACCCAACAAACAGAGGTTACCCGCATCACCGACGAGAATGCGGATGGTCGAGCTGATCACTTTCGCACGCTCAGCGACAAATGGGGGTTTCGTAATTATCATGAATTCGCGTTTGGATCAAAACCCGACCCGGAGGGCAATGTCTGGGTCGCTCTGTGCCTTTCGAAATCGTATCACTCCGATGTTCCATTTCGAGGTTGGTGCTTGAAGGTGACGCCCGACGGAAAAACATTACCGGTTTGCAGCGGGATCCGCAGTCCCTGCGGCATTGGCCCGAACGAACATGGGGTCATGTTTTACGCAGAAAGTCAGGGGCCATGGAATGGTTCCTGCAGTTTGAAAGTCCTCGAGCAAGGTGGGTTCATGGGGCATCCTGTCAGTTTTAACTGGTATGACTTGGCCAAGGAGATGGGGGACAAGCCGGTTGTTCCTGAAAGCCGATCTCGGCTGATGATCGAGCGACAGCGAGTGAAGGAGTTAGTACCCTACGCCGTGGTCTTTCCTTACATTCGGATGGGGCGATCGATTTCTGGATTCATGGTTGATCAGACCGGTGGAAAGTTTGGTCCCTTTGAGAACCAATTGTTTGTCACAGACTTCAGTCTTAGTGTTGTCATGCGTGCGACGACAGAGAAAGTCAACGGAGTATGGCAGGGAGCTTGCTATCCCTTTCGTGAAGGCTTAGCGACCGGCCTGTTGGCTTGCCAGTTCACTCCAAGAGGTGATCTGATTGTTGGAGGGACGAACCGAGGTTGGCCGGTGAGAGGACCCCGTGAGTTTGCAATTCAGCGTCTGGATTGGACAGGGNTCGTCCCGTTTGAAATCAAAACAATCAATGCTCGATCAGANGGGTTTAGACTGACCTTTACCAAGCCAGTTGATCCAGCTGTCGCATCTGATCCAGCGACCTATTCGCTATCCACTTTTACGCATGTCTATCAACAAGGTTATGGCAGTCCCGAAGTCGATCAAACCAAACCTCGGGTGGTGCAAGCCACCGTTTCAGAAGATCGACTCCAAGTCGACATCAAGGTTGATGGGCTAGTGCAAGGGCATGTGCACGAGTTCGATCTTGAGCCGATGCGGGAGCCAGACGGTGGGAAACTTGTGCACGAGAATGCGTACTATACCCTCAATGAAATCCCACGCGATTGAACCGCAGATTGTTACCCGTCCGATGGGTTAGCCCGATCTTAAATGAAGATTCGTAACGCAGTGGCGTTGGTTACGTTTGGGCTAGGAAGAAGTTGAACGCGACCTGACAATGAATCGCGAAGGAAAATGAATCGCGATTTGTGGGTGCAATGCTTCACCCTGTATTCAGAATCCTCGCGGCGAACTGACGCTCGTGTTCAAAAAATGGTAGGACGTTTTTCTGTCTCTTTTTTCGATAGTTGATGGTGTTTCAGGCACGGTTTTGCTGGGAGGCGCCAGGATGCTGCGAGTTGGTGATGGCAAGTTTCTAGCGATTGCAAACGATATCACGACGACAACCATACTGACAGAGAAGACCGTCCAACTTGCCTCGCTTTGGTCTTCACGTTTGAGTTTTATTATGACAATCGCGGCGATGACAGGGCCGNCAAGAACCAGTAGCGGGTTGTACCGAATGGCATCGCTAAGACGACCTGCTGCTAATGCACCCACGGCTCGCGTCGCTCCGCAGCCCGGGCAATGCAATCCGGTTGCTTGATAAAGTGTGCACTTGGGGTAGAACGAGTATTCCGCCGGATCAAAACGTCGTAGCAGCAAAATCGCAGCGATGAAAAAAGTTACGAGTAGGACACCAGTAACAAGCTTGCGTGAAAATCGGGGCCGTTCTGCGGGGGTTGTCATGGGCTCTTAAAGACCGCCGGTCTGCGCAGCTGCAGCTGCCCCAGCTGCCCCAACAACAACGAAAATCACAACGATGTAGGCAATTATTGCGAGGATCGTTAACGCCAGCGATATATAGCCCATAATCATGCCATCGCCATGGTTCGTCCGGAGGCTTCGCCGCTGTCGGCTTGTTTGACGCCCAGATGCCCGCAAATGATGGCAGGAATTGCGGTGAATACTCCACACAGCGTAAGAGAAAGAATACCCGTGACCAGTGCCGCAATGGCCATTCCTTGTGGAAGCTCTTGCTGGAAATTCGCACCTGGTGGATTTTGATAGGGATTGTTACTCACAGGAACGCCTTTGTCCGAAAATGCGAAGGTTCGTTGGGTTAGCTTTGATTCGCAGCGCAGTTAGCACCGAGTGCAGTGGTGTGAACTTTTATTATCATACAGATATCGAGGTTTCCGCGGCGTGGGACCTTGTGAAAATGAATGTTTTTACCGTCATTAAATTCGTTAGCGAGGCGTGGGTAGGCGGTGAGCAAAGATGACGACTTGCATGATGCCGGTGGAGTGAGCGAAGATTATGCACATGAGAGTCAAAATGCCTTCAGAAACATCATCGTATACAGGGTGACTCTGTTGGAACGCTTAATCACTCACATGGCTTTGGGAATGAGAGATGCCTGGCCGTTTGTGAAAAAAATTGAGCGGAGCGAATACGGATCTGCCCTCGTGCTTCAAAAGTTCGTAGTAACGGATGCTCCTCAGCATTTGAACCAGGAAATCTCAGCAAACGCGAGTTAAATACCGATGCTCAAGAAACTTGAATTCACGATGAGTTTGCAACTTTTCTTCCTCGCTCTTGCACTTGTTGTGAGCAGCGTTTCGCAAGCGGCCGACCAAGCAAAACCCAATGTCCTGTTCATTGCCATCGATGACTTAAGACCCGAGTTGGGCTGTTATGGGTCACCGATTGCCAAGAGCCCACATATCGATCGCCTCGCCTCCGAGGGGTTAAAATTCAACCGTGCTTATTGTCAGCAGGCGATCTGTAGTCCGTCACGAGCAAGCCTGATGACAGGTGCAAGACCGGACACGATCGGGGTCATCGAAAACACTGCCTACTTCCGTGAATTGAATCCGGATATTGTCACGTTGCCGCAGCATTTGATTGCCAATGGTTACGAAACAGCGTATTGCGGGAAAATTTATCATGCCAGAATGACCGATAATGAGCGGTCGTGGAGTCGTACGCCCGCGTGGAAGGCATGTCAGTACAAACGTCCAAAACTACCCGGTAGCTATGCCTTGCCGGAGAATCAAAAAACGTGGTTGGAAAACAAACANGCCATGTTGGCCAAATATGGTCCCAGTGGTTCGGGGGGCCTTGTCCACGGTCCAGCCTATGAGGCAGCCGATGTTGAGGATCACATGTATGCCGATGGCTTCAACACACAATTAGCGATCGCAACACTTAAGGATCACCTCAAGAATAAGCCTGCCCAACCTTTGTTTTTGGCGTTAGGGCTGGTCAAACCGCATCTTGATTTCATCGCACCCAAGAAATATTGGGACCTATATGATCGCAATGTCATCAAGACTGCGTCTCAGAAATCACCGCCTGAGGATGGGGCGGCAACCGGTCTGCACGCTTCATTCGAATTGCGTACCCGCCACGGCATTCCCAAGTCTGGACCCATCGGTGAAGAGTTGGCTCGTACGCTACTGCACGGCTATTACGCGTGTGTCAGTTATGTTGATGCACAAGTTGGGATGATGCTGAAGGCCTTGGAGGATGCAGGTGTTCGGGACAATACCATTGTGATTGTTTGGGGAGATCATGGTTGGCATCTCGGAGACATGGGGATCTGGGGCAAAGCAACCAACTATGAAATTGCCACGCGTGTGCCGATGGTGATCTGGACGCCAGATATGAAGCAGCGTGGTGCAACGACGGATGCATTGGTGGAACTGGTCGACATCTATCCGACGCTTTGCGAACTAAGTGGAGTGCCGCTGCCTGAGCATCTTGAAGGACACAGTTTCGCTCCCCTGCTGACCGAGCCCGATCGGCCTTGGAAGAAAGCAGCATTTAGTCAATTTCCCAATCCTGCACTTCGTGAGTGGGCGGCGAATCCTCTATCGGCCGGAATGCGACAGACCTTCTTTGGTCCGTTGATACGCGATGTCGAGAGTCGCATCATACGGCAGCAAGGCGATCGCTGGGACCGAGATCTCTTTGAAAATCACCTGATGGGNTACACGATGCGGACNGACAGGTACCGGCTTGTGTTGTGGCGTGACTATCGGGACCCTGATCGTGCGCCGGNCTTTGTCGAGCTATATGACCATCAGTTTGATCCCAGAGAAACACGCAACGTGGCGATGGAACATCCAAAACTCGTCAAGCGTTTGACCAGGCAGTTCAATCAGGGTNGGCAGGCGGGACGCTAGAAAGTCTGCTCGAGAAGGTTCGAATTGACGTTCAGTGATTTCGGTCTACTTGTCCAAGTTGTCTTTAATCTGCTCGTCACTGGGTTTCGGTGACGGGCAGCCATCTTCTGGGACGTTGACATTCGCCGTCCATAGAATTGCGTTGAGCATCACTTTGCGAAAGTTGTCATCTTGCCAGCTGCTGTGGTTGTGAGCACCCGTGAAGCCAAAGCCGCGACCGCCCTCGGGGCGTTCATAGGCCCATGCAACATGCTGCTTTTCACCGGACTCCACCGCCTTACGTACAGCTGGATTACCACTTCTGTCACCATCTCTCCGTTTCAGTGTTTCTGGTGGAGGAAGATCCGAGAGTATAGGCGTGACGCCTTTCATGTCGTCGACGAAACGCATGTGGTAGTACCATTCATCATTGATCTTGAAAGGTTTGACGCCATTGCTGATGGGATGATCGGGAAAGCTTTTGAAGTCGGGAGCCCAGTGCGGATTGACGGACCAGTTGAGATCGCAAAAACCGCCCATCCAATCCAGAAACTTCTGGCCCGGTTCACCCTTTTCCGCTTCGGTGGCCCAGTGAATCATCACGACACCGGTGCCCTTCTTCATCAGGGCGTCGAAGTCGGTCAGGTGGGGATTGAGCACATGACCGCGATGGCCTGTGCAGAAAATCACAATTGTATCTGCATCCTGTAAGATCGACGTGTCTTTGGGGTAGCCATAATGAGGTACCAGTTCCGCCTCAACCGCGAGTCCTGAATCGTTCAACGCCTTGGCCAGGATCATATTCCCGGCACGATGCTCGTGATGCATTCGCCCATGACTGGGGGACCCAGAAATGAACACGACTTTGGCTTTTTCGGCAGCATTCAAACCACTGAGCGAACCAGTGAGAAGAATGGCCACAAGAACGATTCGAAGATTCATAGGTCACTTGCTGGTAATTGCAACTTTGTTCCAGTACGCCCACTCGTTCATCCAATTGTTGGGATGGTTTTCGATGGCCAAACGTATTTTCTTGCCGGCGTAGGGGGTCAGATCAACAGACACCTCCATCCACTCGTCATCGCCGACTGACTTTGAGCTTACCAGTTGGTTCTCAATGATCTTTCCGTCGGCAAGAACACGCAGTTGCCAATCACCATGCGGATGGTGGCTGACTCGCATCTGCAATGTCGTTTTCTTGCCTTTGGGTATCGTGGCCGTACGGTGTAGGCTGCTTGCCTTGTTCTTGTTGAGCGGATGCGTTTGGACTGCCTTGGCATTGCGGAATGCATCGTGCGCCACCACGCCACCCTCGCCCACGTTTCGGACATTAAAACCAGGGGCCACTTTTTGAATGGTCGTTTGCCACTCTGGCTTGGGCTTTGGTTTTTTCGGAGAGCTTAGATCTACCACCGTTTCCCCGCTCAGCATGCGACGGGCCACAAACTCCTGCAACTTTGGGATCTTCCCGGATACTGCAAGGGCCAAGGCTTTATCGGTGTGCTTGGAAACCATGGGCTCTAACGCGAACCAGTACATTCGGGGCAGGTTGTTGTCCTCCACATCTTGAGCATGCGAGACCAATCCTTCCAGGATCGCCCAGCGATCAGCAAACGGCAGACGCCCTAGTGCAGATGCCAAATAGAGGCGAACGATTGGAGAGGTGTCTTGCCTCGCCATCTCAACAAACTTGCCATGAATCTCCCGGTTGATGACAGGCTTGTTTGTTGTTGCTGCGGTCTGGAACGAATGGATGCTGCTGCGATCGCAAAGAAACTGGATGCACCAACTGCGAACGTATTCATCGTCGTGGTTCAGTAANGCTTGCAGCCGNTCTGTANTNAGACCATCAGTCACATGGAGTGCCCACAANGCTCTCAGACGTTGGGGACCGGTGGTGTCCGTCGCGTNGAACANTTGGTTCAGTTTCTCATGCACCAGTTTGCTGTCCAGTTTGCCAGCAGCGGTTCGAGAATGAAGCAACAGTCTGGCCTGCCGGACATACCAATCATTAGTGTGTGATTGCAGGCCGACCAGTTGGGCATCGCTCATGGCTCTCAGATTGGGTCGTTCTATGGGCTTCGCCCCTGTGGGCGTGATTCGGTAGATTCGACCGCTGTTGGCAAAGTTGATCGTGTTGCCGCAGACATCGGTGTCGTGCCAATCCAGAACGTAGACGCCACCCTCTGGGCCTGTTTCCACACTGAACCCAACCCAAGCCAGGTCGTTGGTGGGCATGAAGTCATCACCGTGGCTTCCAACGAAGCTCGAACCTTTCGGGGTCAAGATATCAGTCAGCACGGCATGTTCATGGATGTTGCACATGAATAATCGATTGCGATACTCGGATGGGAAAGCATCAGCGAGATAGACTCTCGCGCCCCCGTGCGCCGACAGACGGTTTTTGTGGGTCCGGATTGTTTTGATGTCATCGTAAATGTGTGGATTGACGTGTGGGCGGCTTTGTTTGGTATAAACACCCCCCTGCACGATGTGATAGAGATGCGGGATCACGCAGCATGTGACGAAGCCCTGACCTTGATCATTGAAGTCGAATCCCCATGGATTAGACAAGCCGCGGGCATACACTTCAAATTTGTTCTGTGTGGGGTGATAACGCCAAATGCCCCCATCGATGAACTGCCGCTCAGCGTCACTGTCACCGGGTTTGCCAACACGCGACTGTGTGAATACCCCATGGCACCCGTACAGCCATCCATCGGGCCCCCAGATGAAGCTGTTCAGCGTTTCGTGGCGATCGTTGATTCCCCACCCATCAAGCANCACCTGAGGTGGNCCATCAGGAACGTCATCCCCGTCTGCATCAGGAATGAAAGTCAGGTTGGGAGGTGANCCAACAAACACNCCGCCAAANCCGGGGGCGAGNCCAGAGGTNAATGTAAGTGTGTCCGTGAACGTTTTCTTTTTNTCNAAGACACCATCACTGTTCGTGTCTTCAAGAATCTGNATTCGGCTGACTGGATCATCAGTGTGATCTCGCCGGGTTCGGTAGTTGAAGTTTTCGGCCACCCACATTCGGCCTCGGTCGTCGAAACAGAATCCGATTGGTTCTGCGATGTCGGGTTCGGAAGCGTAAATCGAGACTTCGAAACCCTCGGGAATCGCCATCTTTTTGACAGCTTGCTCGGGCGTCAGGAAGGGCGCATCACTGGTGCGATGTTGCTTCTTCGGTAATTCGTTACGAGGGTCAGCGGCATGGGTTACTGTCGCATGGGTGGCTGTTAATAGACACAGTGCCACACAGGACCAATTCAATTTTACGAAACGTTGCTGCTTCACTTTGCCATCTCCACCTGGGCGGTTGTTCTGAGATACTTGATCAAGTCAAGCATTTCCTGTGGTTTCATCTGTTCCAGTTGCCCATCGGGCATCATTGATTTTGATGATATCTTCCTTGCCTCAATGTCATCCTTGGCGATCACGACTTGAGGTTGCTCTACGGTTTTAAGTATAACTCGCCTGGCATCTTCCTCAGCAACGACCCCATTTAGCAATCGCCCATCAACAGTTTGGATCAGAGTCATCTTATAGCCATCCGGTACATCATAGCTCGGATCGACGCTGTTGAGCAAAATGTAGTCCAAGTTCGCGCGATTCGAACCAGTGAGGTCTGGTCCAATTTTCCCACCTTCTCCGTACATTAAATGACACGATGCACAGGTTTTTGAAAAGACAGCGCGTCCTCGCTTAGCATTGGCTTTTTCCATCGCCTCAGGGCTGCACATTGCCTTGTACTTAGCCATCAGATTAGCCCGGTCCGCAGACAGGTCCTGGACCTCACCAAAAACTTTGATGAACTGATCACCGAGCAAAACGTCAAGCGAACGGGCTACATGAGCCGGGATATCCTTTCGGTCAATGTTGCCTGTGTCAATCGCGTTCAGCAACGCGGTTGCATAGCCCTTACGCGAAGCAAGCGTTTCGATTATCGCGCGTTGCATCGGTTCATCCATCTTGCTGTATCGGCCCAGCAGGATCTTGGGGGCAGACGCATTCTCAATGGAGGCGTAGCCCCGGATCGCATCAAGACGAATCGCAGGATCATCCAGCAAACTCTCCAGC
>PAUV01000074.1 GCA_002712845.1 Rhodopirellula sp.
CGGGGGTAGCAAGGGGAATCTGTAATTTCAGTTCGTCACGTGTTTCCTGACAGTGGAGACGAGGTCGTTCAGCTTTTTTCTTGTATCTGACATCGGTGAATTTGACTTGCTGAGCAATCGTAAAAGAACGTTTTCATGGGTGTTTGCAGCCGTCATCGCGTTTGTATCAGATTTTGGTCAGTTTGAGTTTGACGAAGCCGAGATTGTTCGAATCAGGCCGGCTCAGAGATTGCCGGGCCATAGATTGGTTTTCTGGAGGCCGAATGAACAGGGACTTCATGCATGGACGCAAGACCGCTGAATGGGGAGGCATGCAGGTGGTTACACGATGACCGGACTAATGGGGGGGAAGTGGTCGATCGCCAAACGAGCTTGTGTCGCGTTTTTTTGTAGGTGGCGATCTGAGGGCCCTGCGGGTTACCTCGGTGACACCGAATTTCCGGGGTCTGGCTTGGGTCTAGGACTTGCCCCGCATTGCCCAGACGTTACCGTTTACAGGGGATATGCCAAAGGTTGCCGGAAACCCTGTTGAAAATCAGGCAGCTACTTCCGGTTCTGGGCCCATCTTGTTCCACTAGCGATTAGTGTGATGACTCTGGTGTTTGCTGGAATTTTAGTTTGTTCAGGAGAGACGTATGCGTTCGATATCAACCTATTTCGGTGTTGGCTTGCTGGCCGTTGGTGTGATGCTCGCTGATCAGCGTGACGCTGAGGCACAATACCCCTACACTATCAATGCTGGTGCAACCTACGTTGCTCCCGTGCAGGCCTACGCACCCGCCGTAGTGGGTTACACCGCCGAACGCCGTGGTCTGTTTGGACGTCGTACGGTCTACCGCCCCGTCCTCGGCCCTTCCGTGGCACAGCCAATCGCGGTTGTTGCTCCGGTTCAAACCATCACTCAAGCGACCGCCTATGCACCTGCACCCATCACCGCGGCGAGACCTGTGTTGCAAGCACCCGCTGTCTACCAGGCTCCACTTGCCGCAGCCCCTGTGGTTGTGTCGCAACGCGTTGTAACTAGCGGACCTGTGGTCATGGGCAGACCCGTCATTAGCACTCCTGCACCTGTTCTCAGCACTCCTGCACCTGTTCTCATGGCACCTGCACCAGTCGTAATGGGGCGACCCATGTTGGCACCAACGGTCGTTAACCGACCCGTGATCGTTACTCGGCCAGCCGTGATCAATAGCTATTACCCGCCTGTCTACCCAACGCCGTTCGCACCCGTCGTCGGCTTTTGATTTCTGTCTTTGAATCGCTGTGAACTGCCTCAGCGGTTATCCCCGAGGCACATATTCACGAGTGTGGCACATTCTCATGCTTGTGGCAGGGTATCGGGCGGCTCAGTGATTTAGGGACAGCCGTGTCTTGTGCCAGCTGCGTCTGATTGCAGCTGCGTCTGATTGCAGCCGTGTCTTGTGGCAGCAGCTGGGGGGGATTGGTGGCAGTGAGGGGGAATTCCAGAGTGGTTTTCCATCTGCTGTTCCTTTCTCGTCGCCCTCTTTCGAATGATCCCGTTCTCACTGCCTGCCAACAATACGGCTTTAAGTGACCTGACCGCGTATTGGGCGGCAGGTTTATCGACAAGGCTTGGCCGAAGGCTGGTGCGAAGCACGAAAACGTTTCTCTCACCCAACTTGTCGTTCAGGTAAAGCGTCTTGCTGGGCACTTTCCTGGCATTCAGACTAGGGGTTCTGTCGTCAGCGGTTGTTTGCCGCTCTTTCTTCGGATGCGGTTGATGATGCTCAGGATGCCTTTGCGTCGCGCGAGGCGTCGCGTCATTTCGTGTTTGTAGGGGAGGTCCATCAGGGTGACCCCAAGCAGGATAAACAAGACTCCTTGGCCGGGCGTGAACAACATGATGATACCCGTCATCAAGAGAATGAACCCAAGGACGTTGAGCACGATTTTTCTTGCAAAATAAGATAGCGGCGACGGGGGTGTTTTTCGACAGTTGGTTGTGCCAGTGCGGCACAGGTAATCTTCGGGAAGGTGTAAAATCAAGAGCCACGCGATCAAGAGGCTACCGGCGAACACAAGGACTGACACTGCCAGTGCCCAGACAAAATACTGTGAGGCCCAGTCTTTGGTTGTTTCGAAGATATTTGAGAGTGGCGGCATCAAACGGTGGGGGCTTAGGCACGCGAACGACGACAGATAGGGGACGCAGTGCGTTCAATGCGTATGCGGCCTGCTTCTTTGGCATCATTGGGGTGACACTCTGAAAGTCAAATCACCCTGCGGTGGGTACCTCAAGTTATCATCGCGGCATCATAGGACTGCGAAACCACGTTTTGCAATGAATGCTGTGGTTGCCACTGGAATCCGACAGTAGGGATTCTGTTAGCGAGTGGTGAGGACTCAGCGATAGACGCCCGTTGCCCGCTGCGCGAGTTGCCAATAGGTCATGGGACCGACTGCTCTTTGGATGAGCGAAGTGCGTTGGGTTGCAGGTAAACGTGCTCGGATGACGTCATAAAGATCGCGGAGCATGATCTCATTATCACCGTAGTAGCTGTGCCCAAGCAGGCTCAAGTCCGTCCCGCTAACATCGATCGTTTCGATCCCGGGAGCGATGACAATGTCAGCACCACTGTCCCCGGCTCTCGGGTAACCGTTTACCTTCCTCGAAGCAATTAGTGCTTGGTCTTCCGAAGAGGCATAAAGTGTCACGTGGTTAGCAACCTGCACGAGGGCGGGCGCTGCATCACGCCGGAAGTAGTCTGCATCAATATCGGGAGCTGCCAGGACAATGCGGTCAAACAGGGGAGGATCGAGTGAATCCTGCTGCTGACTGATTTGCCGAATGGCAGCCGTCATCGCTCGGTTCCCCATGCTGTGGGCGATCACATTGATCGAGTCCGCTCCTGTTTCTGTTGCGAGTTCGAGCAGGAAGTCCTTGAGGTGCGGAACCGTCCAGTCGGCGTTGTTGGCATCAATCGGGTAGCCCGTCAGCGTTGCTTGGCTGGGCCAACTGTAGCAAACCGGCACACCTTCGAACGGAAGGTCGACGGCCAGTTGCGCGGTTCGTAGTAAAGCGCTCTCAAAACTTACGTTGTAACCATGAATGAACACCAGCAGGTCGTGAGCTGGTGCTGTCGCAACCGCATGTGAGATTTTGAGATTGAAATCTTCGTCAAGCAATTCAACGGCTTCTGTCAAAACAATGTGTTTGGTTTGATCTTCACGGACTTCGAATTTCAGCAGGCTGGGGCGTTCCACCACTCCGCGTTCATGCAGGTCGGGAACTGACACCTCAGCAATGCCATGTGTGAATTGCCCTCGTTCGCCCGTGTAATTCACTCCGTGTTTTTCAATGGTGGTTTGCCCGAGAAAAATCAGGCCGCCTGCCATGCAAGCCGTCAAGCAACCCAGCATCGCGCTGATGCCTGCAGCCTTCGTTCGGCTACGCAAGGTCGACACACCTGCATACGCGATCGATAGAAGTGAAAGGAAACTCAATGCCATGAAGGTCGTTTTTTGACCTGACAATTCGTAGGCAGCAAGAGAGACATGACTACGCTGACGGTCTGTGGCGTAATAGACCTGAATCTTCGAGTAGCCCGAGTCAGTTGCCTGAGTTCCTACCGGTTTTCCACTTGCAGCTTTCATGGGCAGTCGGGCGTTTTCCGTATCGTCGACTGGCATCGCTTCGCTCGCAGCGTAAACACCAGGACTCATTTCGAATATCCGAGGATCAGAGGCCGGTTCGCTAGCAGTTGCTCTCGCCGCACGCGGCTCCACCGCTTGCATGCGTCGCTCTAAGTCAGCGTTGTTTCTGACCGCTGCACTTGGTGACAGGGGTGGTGAGTTGGGACTTTGTGGCACCGTGTTTGAAAACAGTGGACCTGAGGACAGTGGACCTGAGGACAGTGGACCTGAGGACAGTGGCTCCACCGGTGCCGCGATTGAAAACGGTGTACGAGGCAATGAGGGAATGGTGCCCGGGGGCAAGGCACGTGATAGTGGCCCCGACTTTCGTGCGGGAGGTGTCAAGGTGGTGTTGGCGTGCCCAAGCGGCTTCTGACGCTCGGTGATCCCGGGTGGTAAAGGGAAGCGACGAGTGGAACCTGCCTGTGGGAGCCGTGTCGTGCTGGAAGGAGAGAACACGCTTGATTCTGCCGCTGCTTCCGAGCCTGAGTCCGGTAAATTCGGCGTCGACATGTTTGGAATTTGGGGCGGGGGTGTATTTATGCCACCGGCGATGTCAGTTGGCAGTGTGAAACTCTTGGTGCTGCCTGCCGAGTGAATTGGTCCAGGCTGGACGCTGGGCCTTGAAGGTGCCGGTGCAGGATCTTGCGGCAGGACCGAAGCTTGATCGCCAGTGCCGCGACCGGCTGTCGATTCTCGCTCTGGCGTGCCCTCTTGCTCGCCTTGCGAACATCCGGCTAGCAAAATGCAGCATAGCGTGATTGCTAACGTGTGATTTTGGACTCTGGCTGTCGCTGTCATCATTTGAATTCTCGGGCTGCTTGACGAAATCGTCGTGGAATCCGAGATCTAACAAGTTCACTAGCTCCGCGTCGATGCCAGCGGCAATGCTGAACACTTGCCGTAGAGGCAATGCTAGCGAGGAGCTTCGCCCCTGGCATGAGTTTGCGAGGTCAGCAGGGCAGAAAACGTTTGAATTTCAAGCCTGCGACCGCAGACGCTCTCGCAATGGCTGAATGATTTGCTGCGGCACGAACTTGGCCAGCTGCTCGTCGTCATCGCTCAGTGCCGCGATTTGCTTCAGCAGTGAGCTGCTGATGTGGGCGTATCGTTCGGCTGCCATCAAAAACACCGTTTCAATGTCGGGTGCTAACTGGTGATTTGCCATCATCATGGTGAATTCACCGGCGATATCGGTCAAGGGTCGGATGCCGCGAACCATCACTCTCGCTCCGAGGCTTCGCACAAAGTCGACAGCCAAGCCATCGAATACCTCGACACGAACCTGAGCCAGTCCACCCGTCACGCTGCGTACCAGTTCAACGCGCTGGGTCGGATCGAACAGTGACCGCTTGTCTGCATTCATTCCCACGCCAATTACCAGTTCATCAAATAGGGGAGCTGCTCGCTGGATGATGTGCAGATGTCCAAGCGTGATAGGGTCGAATGAGCCTGTGTAGACAGCAGTTCTTGGGTGGGGCATCAGTACGCTTGTTTGTCTGAGATGTTGGTTTTTCTGGAATGCTGTAGGAGGCTTGTTGCCGAACTGTGTTGGGGGAACGGAAACGCTTTTCTGGCCCCCCGGACATTCTTGTCCTCCATCCGTGAGTTTACCGTTTTGAGTTTCCCGTCTCGAGTCTACTGCCTGCCCTTTTGGAGGCGACAGTCACTATGTTACGGGGCTACCTGTTTGGGATCATCCCACGCACGACATCAACAAGTCGTTCAAGGTCATGCTCATCATTGTAGGCATGAATAGCGGCTCTGACTCCGCCGTCTCGGCACGATAACACGACCTTTTGTCGCATTGCTTCTTTCCTGATGGCGGCAGGCTCAAGTCCGGGGACTTCGAACGTCACAATTCCACTTTGGTGCTGTGCTGCACTGGGGAATCGAGTCATCGCGCCAGCACTCGTGAGGCCTTGGTCGAGTGCTGCCGCTAAGTGGCAGATTCGCTCAGAAATTGCATGTTGCCCCAGTTCATTCCTGATATCGATGATCATTTGCAGGCTTGCCGAAAGTGCAGCTGCCCCGATCATGTTGGCTGAGCCCGCTTCGAAACGGGCTGCGGAATCCCTGAGCTCAAGCGAGGGTGCGGCATAATTGAACGAGTTTTTGACGCTGCCCCAGCCCACGTTCAGGCAACGCAGTTGATCTAAATGGCGTTTGGCAATCATGGCCACCCCGGCACCCTCGGGGCCGAGCAGCCATTTGTGTCCATCGGCAGCTAGAAAGTCGACCGGGGTTTTTTTCAGATCCAGTGGATAGATTCCGAGTCCCTGGATTGCGTCCAGAAAGACGAGAACCCCTCGTTGATGGGCCTGTTCGACCAGATTTTCAAGGTCGATCCGGAATCCGCTTGCGTAGCCAACCCAGCTAACTGAGATCATTCGAGTGGTGTCGTCTACCTGTGACATCAGCGATTCGACGGTCACTTCGCCATTTTGGCGGGGAGCCATTCGCACCTCGACCCCTTTGGACTGCTGATTTTGCCAGGGAAACAAGTTGCTGGGAAATTCGCCCTCAGGAAGGACCACACTGTCCCCATTTTGCCACGGCCAACCTTCGGCGACGAGGTTGATGCCTGTCGTGGTGTTGGGAACCAGGCAGATCTCATTGTCGTCGCAATTGAGTAAACCGGCGAATTGTTTCCGCAGTTTTTCGACTTTTGCGGCCCATTCAGGCCAGACGGTATCACCCTGCTCAGCCGCCTGAGCGGCAAAATGGGCAATCGCCTCGGCAGCGGGTTTNGACAGGGGCCCAACCGCTGCATGGTCGAAATAAGCCCACTCAGGGGCGATGGACATGTGCGAACGCCACCATGCCCAGGGCGAGTCAGAAATTTTTATTGAGATGAGAGTTGTCCCCTACNGGCAATTCATGGGCTAGAATCAGTTAACATTTGCAGTTAGTCTGCGAGTGGAGCCNCGTAATTCCCGGTTTTATCCGTACNTTCGGTCCACCGTCTCGCTTCGCTTAATTTAGCCGCCAGACGTAGCATTGGGAAATACGGCGNCCAGTAACTATACTTTGATGCACAACGTGTTTATTTTCGTGACTACTACTCCTCTCATGTCCAATCGGCGAGGTTGTTAATGCCCAAGGCGCTTTGCCTTATCAGCCTTGTGGCGTCGATTCTTGTCGTCGTCCTGTTTCTCGCCGATATGGCGTTGGGACTCCTTGGCATGCAAGATTTGGCCCCATTACGGTCAGCGAATACGCTGATGGACGTCGTGTTCATCGTTGCTGGTGCAGCGTTGATTTTCATGAGTTGGACGACGTANCGCGAGCAACGCTAGCTGNTCTATAGNTGTGCTCACCAAGCACCTNCGATGACCACAGCATGCACACACCAGAAAACTAGTCTGGCCGCAGTGAAATGCGCGATTGGCTGCACTGNGCCTTGTTGCCCATTTCTCTGTTGCCCATTTCTCTGTCTGTGACCGAGAGGCTGTCGATGCTCTCGAGCCTCGTTGAACTCATTGAGTTCTTGTGCTCCGATTTTTTCTATATCGGTAGCCATCCACTGGCACGGGCGTCTGACACGCAAAGGCAGTTGGTTTGCCTGCGTTTGGACCGCGAATTTGCGGTGATTTGCTAACTGTGTGATGTTGCAGACCTTGCCTGTCAGTCAGTCCCGCGTGATATCATACTGAATAGCCACAGTCCGCCGTCGATTCAAAGCGGGCTCGATTCTTGTTGTGTTCGCGAACGGATTCGTTTGCGAGGCCTGAATGAGGAATTTTCTGATGCCACTGTCTCGCCGCCAATTTCATCGAATGACCTGTGCCGCTTCAGTAACCGGCATGGCGGCATGGCCGTGGCATCAGTCGGCCAATGCAGAGCAGGCCAGCACTGGTCCGCTGGAGACTTTTGTCCCCACTCGATCCATCACGCGAGGTCCCGCCAACCACTGGTTTGGGTATTACGATAAACGTGAGTTTGATCCGAGTGGACGGTATGTGTTGGCAAATGAGACATCATTTGAGGGACGTCCACCGACGGGAGAAGATTCTATCAAGGTGGGTTATGTCGATACGCAGAATGAAGACAAGTGGTGTCCGCTAGGAACCAGTCGGGCATGGGGATGGCAACAGGGATGCATGCTGCAGTGGGTCGGCGACCAAGGCAAGCAGGTTCTTTGGAATGATCGAGAAGGCGACCGGTTTGTTTGTCGCATCCGTTCGATGGCGGATGGAAAGGTTCGCACCCTGTCCCGCCCGATCTACACAATCTCACCGGATGGAAAATTCGGTTTGTCTGCCGACTTTCGAAGAATAGACAATCTGCGTCCCGGCTACGGCTATGACGGTTTGGCAGATCCCCATGTCGCTGAGCGTGCGCCAACGCAGTCAGGGATTTGGCGGATCAACATCGCGACTGGCGAGGAACGTTTGATCATGTCGCTTGCTGAGGCCGCAGCTATTCCTTGGCCCGGTGGTGATCGTTATGCAGGGGCATGGCATTACTTCAATCACCTGCTAATCAATCCATCTGGAACACGGTTTACCGTGCTGCACCGTTACCGACCTGGGTTTAACCCAGAGACACTGAGTTTTGGGGGTACCGCAAACAACGGTTTCATTACTCGCATGATCACNGCCAACATGGATGGATCTCAGCGTTTTGTTTTAGATCCCAGCGGTCGCACCTCGCATTTTATNTGGAAAAATGACGACGAAATTACGATGTGGACGCGACCCAAAGGGGCGTCGTCGGGATTTTATACTCTCAAAGATCAAACACGGGAAATCATGCCTNTGGGTCACGAAAAAATGCCCACCAATGGGCACAATACTTACTTGCNACATCCTTATCAGGACTGGATTCTGAACGACACTTATCCTGACCGAAAGACTTCACGTCAGACGGTGTTCTTGTATCACGTGCCGAGTGGTCGACGTTTTGATCTTGGCCACTTTCCATCACCTAAGGCTTACCGAGGAGAGTGGCGATGCGATACTCACCCTCGTTCCAGCGATGATGGCACGAAGGTCGCAATCGATAGTCCGCATGATAACGGACGCCAGGTTTATTTGATGGATGTGCGAGGCGTTCTCGACTCCATTTGACAGGCGGGGTGATTATCCGCCACTTACGATCACTGCTGGTCTTTTCGAAGCAGTTCCAGCGCAGCNCCGGTCATTGTAAGAATCCCGGTGGTCAAGGTGGGCTCAACGTCGGGATAGTACTGGCTGCTATGCAAGGACGGTGCTGGAACACCAAGGGCTTTGAAGCGATCAAGGCGTGATTGATTCACGCTGCCCAATCGGTACATCAGGATCGGCACACCTTCGCGACCATAGCGGCTGAAATCTTCGCCACCCATCGAAGGTTCATCGACTGAAACCTTGTCTGTTCCAAGAGTGGACTCAAACACTTTTTTAAGCCGCGCCGTCAGGTCATCGTCGTTGCGGAGTGAGGGGGTGCCTTCGCTGATTGTGATCTCGGGTGGTGGAGCATCAAAGCTGGCCGCAACTGCTTTGGCTTTGCGTTGTATCGCGCTGAGGACTTTTTGGCGGACCGATTCGCTGTAGCTTCTTACGGTCAATTGCAAATCACACTCGTTGCCGATGATATTGTGTTTGGTGCCTCCATGAATCGAGCCGACGGTGACCACAGCAGGTTCGATAGGTTTGATCTCACGACTAACAATCATTTGAAGTGACATCACCAGTTGCGCGGCTTGCACAATTGGGTCGATCGTCGTGTGCGGTGCCGAGCCGTGCCCTCCACGCCCCTTCATGCGGATGTCCACACTGTCGACGTTGGCCAACGCATAGCCAGGTAGCACTCCAACAGTACCGGTCGGTTTGTCACCGCTGACATGCAGCGCTACGGCAAAGTCAGGCTTGAGGAAACGATGGAATAAACCATCTGTCAACATCGCNTTGGCACCAGCACCGCGTTCTTCCGCTGGTTGGCCGATGACCATGAGAGTGCCTGANCAAAGATCGCGATGCTCAGCCATGTATTGCGCGGCTCCAACTAGATTGGTCATGTGGATATCGTGCCCGCAAGCATGCATGACTCCGGTTGTGGCACCTCCTGGCAGTTCGATTTTTACCTCCGAGGCATACGGTAATTGCGTCTGCTCCATCACCGGTAAGGCGTCCAGATCACATCTCAGCATGACCGTGGGGCCAGGCCCGTTCTTCAGGATTCCCACGATTCCGTGCCCTCCAACCGCTGTGGTCACCTGAAACCCGCTCTTCTGCCACTGGTCGGCAACGTGTTGGGCAGTCGCCTGCTCCTGAAACGACACTTCCGGATGGGTGTGAAGCCATTGGTACATCTGCACTAGGTTAGGGATCTGATCTTGGACCCATTTTTGCCGCTCAGAAGTGGTCTCCGCACAATTGGAACGCTCGGCGATTGCCGTGGCGATCGGGATCAGCAAACAAACGATTGCGATGAAGCATTTCACGGNAGGTGNCCTTTGGCGTGAACAGAGAACGGTTGGAGCGGCANCATTGTAGACCGAAACTGCTTTTCTGCGGGAACTTGGTGTGACGCGTGGGCGNGTTGNGACNGTATTGGTATAAAACCGNCTGANCGCCATGATGCAAANGCGGTAACTNGAACNCGATNCATTGATCAAAAAGGTGATTAGTCCATGACGAAACGTGTTCTCATTCTTTGTACTGGAAACTCCTGTCGTTCGCAGATGGCTGAATTTCTTTGGAATCATCTGGGTCAAGGTGATTGGGTTGCAGAGTCCGCTGGCTCGAATCCTGCCGGATACGTCCATCCACTTGCAATCGCAGCCATGAAGGAACTTGATCAAGATCTGAGCAATGCAACCAGCAAGCATGTCGATCAGTTCTTGGACCAGCCCATTGATTTGGTAGTCACTGTTTGCGATGGTGCCAAGGAATCATGCCCCACACTGCCGCTGGTGGTCGAAGCATTCCACTGGCCCTTTTTTGATCCCGCTGATGCGGAAGGAAGCGAACAAGAGCAGATGCAGGTTTTCCGCGAAGTCAGAGATGAGATTCGGACACGGATTGAGCACTATCTGGCCAGCTCAGATGTCTGAATCTTTGTCAGCGGCGTCTTGGCCGCTGCCGAGATGTCACTGTGAAGTTGATCTTCGCGACGCTTTGAAGGGGCTCGGTAGCCAGGATCGTGGTGGCAGCTGGTAGATGCAACCTAGCTGGTAGTCGGTGCATCACTGCCAGCACGCAAAAGCTGACGCACAAAAAAACGGAGTTTCCAAAAGGCTGCGTCCAAGCAGCGTTCAGAAACTCCGGTTGTTTCGCACGGCGAGCGGATTGATGATTTGATCCCGATGTTTTGCAAGAGATGCTTTTGCAACCGTTGGAACTGCTGACCTCACCTCTGCACGATCGACTTCACTTCAGTGAGAGTCTTCAGCTCTGCTCTTCGCTGTTTTCGGTTTCGGCCGCTTCTGGTGCAGGGGCCGCTGTTTCGAGTTCGACTCGTTTGACCTCGTGTTGCTTGGCAGCGCAAGTCGGGCAAGACGAAACTTCACGCATGATCTCAACACCCTGGCCACCACGATCTGGAGTTGGCTCGTCACGGTCGCGGAAATCACGTCGACCACCACGCTTGAATTCTCGCTTTTGGCTCGAGTAACGCTTCTCGCGAACTTCGATGACAACGCTGTGTCGCGTCGTTTTTGGAGGGGTTATCTGTTGGCAGAAGTGGCAGCGAAACATGTTCCCAGTTCCTATTTGAATTGTGTCTGCATGAGGGTTAGCGATTCCTTGCTGGTTCCGTGTTCCTTCTTTTGCAGGGAGAAACCGAGCCGCGGCAGGGCACCTGTGAGTCTGTTGCGATCAAACAAAGTGCTCAAAGGGGACGCCCACGCTTGGGGAGCCAGCCATCGTACCCAAAATCGAACGGGCAGAATAACGTTACGGCAGTGATTCGCCTAGCCGACAGTTATGCGGTATTTGCCGGGCGAGGCGGCAGGGTTTTGATGCAAAAACCCTGTGAATCGCTTTCAATAAGGAGCCTGTTGCAGATTGTCGCAGATCGAGAACAACGCCGAATTACGCACAATAGGTCATGTTTTGGGATGACCGTGGTCTCTTCGAACGGGGGCGGCTCAAACGCTTTTACCCTCGAAACGAGCGTGTGGACCTAGTGGATTTCCAGTCCAGCGTCAGGAAGCTGACCATGCAGATCGTTGCCAGCAAGGTGACGGCAAGTAGAAGCGAGAGGAAAGTTGGCCAGCCATGATCCTTGGCGATTGTTCCCCCAAAATAATTAAAAAGCATCGCAGCGGCGTATCCGAAAATGTCGATGACTGCGACGAGAAAACCCGCGTGTTTTCCACCGAAAGCGACGGAGAAAACACTCATGGGTACGTAGTAGGCCGGTGAAATGGCCAGCCCCAGCAAGAAGATGGTGATGATTGCAACTTCGGCCTGCACGCTTTCGGGGATAATATCCAGACGCCAAAGAAGCAGAACGGCTGCAACACTGAACAGCAATTGGCAGCCAATCACACCAATCAATTGCAGTTTCGACAGGCGGTCGTAGTAGAAGCTGGTGATCAGCAGGGCAGCAAACATTCCCATCGGAAATGCGGTACCCGCTGCAGACGAGCTGGCGGCGCTGAAATCGAGTTCGGCTGCGAGATATGCGGGGATGAAGTGCACAAAATCCATGCAGACGGTGAGGAATACGATGCTCAAGCCAATGAGCCAAAAACGACCGCTCTGAGCAAAGGTTACGCACGCTTGCCATAGTGTTGTCTGGTCCAGTGCATGTTGTGCGGCGAGTGTTTTTGTATCGGTGTCCGCACTCGTGCTGCTTTCATTTTTACCGCTTGCGTCAGCACTGCGTAATTCAGCACTGCGTAATTCAGCACTGCGTAATTCAGCACTGCGTAATTCATCTTCGTGGTCCAGTAGGGTGGGAAGGCCAGCGTCCTCTGGTTGCTCTTTGAGTGTGAAATAAAGTACGAAGACGATGACAGCGGTGAGTGCGGCTGAGACCAGGAATACGCTTCTCCAATCCAACAGTGTCAAAAGGAAACCGAATAAGAGGCCCGCTGCAATAGTACCGACACGCGAGCTTGTGGCGATCACGCTCCAGACCTGTCCATAGCGTGTCGATGGAAACCAAGAGCGAACCAATTGAACCATCGCAGGCCATCCGCCTGCTTTCGCAGCTTGTCCGAAAAAATTAAAAGCAGCGAAGAGGGTGAAAGTAGAACTGAAGGCAAATCCCACATTTGCAATCGCTGTCAACGAGAGTGCGAGCAGAAACATTCGCCGCCCTCCCAGCAGGTCAGAACCCGGACCTGTGACCAGTTTCCCCATAATTGCACCGGCTGAGTGCCACGCCATCAAGTGTCCATAAGATGCCTCGTCGATGTTCAACGTCGGGTCTTGCATCATCTGAACGCTGCATGCAGCCAACGTGTTCCGGCAAAGCATTAATGCTGCATAGCCGATGTACATCGAGATGAGGACAAGCAGCTGGAATCGTACGAACGGGCTGAGAGAATCCCCCTGAGACAGCCTCGACACCAAGTTTGCACGCAGTGGCTTGTTCATTCGCTCGTTCCCAGTTTAAAGGAGGACTTCACCAGTGAAAATCAACTTTGGTGAATATCAACCGTCAGTGGTCATCAGGATGCGGTTAACGAGTCTGCCAGATGCAGACTCATGGTATCTGTACTGGCTTGGCTTTTCATCGTTGGACTAGTGGGTCATTCTTGGTCTTGGTGAGATTTGTACGGTAGTCCCAGCAATTGATGCAGCTGCTGTTCAATTGCTGCCATGACCGGATCTTCGCTAGCTTTTCTGTCCCGTTTTGTTGCAACGGGAATCGCAGGGCCTATGGTAACCGTC
>PAUV01000075.1 GCA_002712845.1 Rhodopirellula sp.
ATGTCGATCGGAAAGCAGGCACCGATTTTCCCCAGACGCTGCAACCGACTTTATTGGAATTGGTTTTCGCGTAATCATCGATTCCGCATCATCTAGCAATGCCAACGATCACATCGAAAATCTATTCGAACAGGCGGAGAAAGACGATGTGAGAGCTAAATTCAAAGTTGGGCTGCTGTACGAAGAAGGTGAGTTCCTGCCCCAATCGACAAGCACAGCAGTCGCTTGGGATCGCAAAGCCGAGGAACAAGGATTGGTTGCTGCAAAATTGATCGATACCGCGATCGAATCGTTCTCCCCCCCGGGTAATGCTTATGACAGTTATTTCGGACAATCTAAAGGTGTCAGGTACCGTTTTGGCAATCCAGGACGTACGGAGAACAAAATGATACCTAATGCCTTTGGTTTGTCTGGCACGCAAGGCAACTGCTTTGCCGATTGTACGTCCGTCGTGATTGCTGTGCGGTGAGACGCGCAGCTTCAAGCTGTGATGGGATTTGCTCACCCATCCCAGAGAAAATGTCGTTGGTGTTTATTCGTTGAATTCGAGAGCGGCAAATGTCTGTTGTGCAACTCAGTGTGGAATGCGGCTAACCGTGCAACAAGAACCGGAGCGGCCAGTGGCACGCAGTCCGTCTCTACGCCAACTCGCTAAGAAACCGTAGAAGCAAAAAGGTATCTGAGAAGCAAAAAGGTACCTGACACCTTTTCTTGTACACGGGTTACGTCGTTCGCAACGGCATGTGCTTCTACCCCCACCAGTCGGGGCGACTGGATTTGAATTGGCGGTTTGTGCACCGGGTTTTTACGGTGAAATTAATCAAAAGGATCGTGTGTGGCCGCTGGAAGGGCGTTTTCGATATTTTCGCATTCCAAGGCTTCACTGTCCGTTTTTATTGGTTTGACATAAGTAGAATGAAGTTTGCCCGTGTGTACCTTTGGCAGCTGATTGTTGGCCGCCAGCCAGAGATGTAAGCGTTGTTGCAGGATTGAATGTTTGCATTGAATTGCTCTGGAATTACAAGTGATTCGTTCAAATAAGCCCATGTTTCTTCGGAACCTAGTTGTGTCAGTTTCGCTACTTGTTGCCTTCATGGTTGGCATGGGAAGCGTAGCTTCTGCTGATGACGCTAAGGACGAATCCAGTTTCCGCACGCAATTGGCACCGTTACTGCGAACCTACTGTTATGACTGCCATGGTTCAGGTAGCGAGATCGAGCTTGAAAAATATCGCACGGCAGCGGAGATTAAGAAAGAACGAGGGGTGTGGGGGCGTGCTATTGCACAGATTCGTTTGGGAACCATGCCTCCCAAAGATGGTGAGCCTCTCGAAGCAGAAACTCGCCAGAAGTTGCTGAGCCTTTTGGACAAGTTGGTCAACTCCGTTGACTGCGTGAATAACCCTAACGCAGGTAAAGTTGCTTTGCGTCGTTTGAATCGGGCGGAATATCGCAATACGATTCGTGACCTGACAGGGGTGGATTATCAGGCGGCCGATGGCTTTCCGGGAGACGACGTTGGGTATGGCTTTGACAACATCGGGGATGTTTTATCCATGCCTCCACTACTGGTCGAGAAGTATCTTGACGCAGCGGAATCGATTACCGGGCAGGCAATCTACACACCACCACCCTCGCGGGTATTCGAATTGGATCAAGACCCCTCGAAATTAATTGATGCGGGTAAGTACAGCGTTGGAAGCGGACGCGTGACGTTGGCTACCCAAGGCACGGTGGCATTGGAGTGTGAAGTGCCGTTCACTGCGACCTTTACACTGACGATTGCCGCCAGCGGTGATCAGGGAGGTGATGAGCCAGTCAAAATGAAGATTGATAGTGGTAGGCTTCACAAGATCATACCGGTTCCCAAGGAAAAGGTAGAAGACTTTGAATTAGAGCTTCGCTTGGTTCGTGGAACACGTAGGATTGAGATCAGTTTTATCAATGACTATTACGTTCCCAAAAAAGCTGACCGTAATCTTCATGTTCATCACATTAATCTTCGTGGTGTTGAAAAACGAGCGATTGTGTCAGGTGATGTGGAGCTTCCCGCCAGTCATCACAAGTTGATTTTCGTAACACCGGGAGGGAATGTTTCGCCGGATCAGGCCAGCGAGGAGATATTGGGGCGGTTTGCAAGCCGTGCCTTTCGAAGGCCGGCGACGTCACAGGAAGTCAAACGATTGATTCAGCTCGCAGCGAAAGTGCGTGCTGAGTCCGGTAGGTTCGAGGAAGGAATTCAGGTTGCGATCCAAGCAGTCTTGGTGTCACCGCATTTTCTGTTCAAGGTAGAAACACCTAAGAAGGTGGATGCCCAAGGGAAGATGCCACTGGTTACGCAGTATGAGCTGGCGACACGGATTTCATATTTCTTGTGGAGCAGCATGCCAGATGACGAATTATTGCTGTTAGCTCATCGCGGGCAACTTCGCGAACCCACTCGTTTGCTTGACAAAGTTGCTCGCATGTTGCGGGATCCAAGAGCCAATCGCTTTGTCAAGAATTTTGCGGGGCAATGGCTTCAATTGCGGAATCTGGATCAGATGCGTCCTGATAGCGAAGTCTTTGATACGTTCAATGATGAGATACGTGAGTTGATGCGTCGTGAGACGTTGACATTTTTTGCCGGAGTTATGCGAGGTAATTTACCTGTGACAACCTTGTTGGATGGGCAGTTCACCTATCTCAACGAATCGCTGGCGCGGTTCTACGGGATCTCGGGGGTCAAAGGACCAGAGTTTCGTAAGGTGTCACTGGTCGGAACGCCACGTGGTGGGCTCCTCACTCAGGCAAGCATCCTGACGGTGACAAGCGATCCAACTCGCACCAGCCCAGTCAAGCGTGGTAAGTGGATTCTAGAAAATCTGCTGAACACACCGCCACCACCTGCTCCTCCCAATGTTCCTGAACTTGAGAAGGCCAGATTGACCGGTACGTTGCGTGAACGCATGGAGCAGCATCGAGCAAATCCTGCTTGTGCGGCCTGTCACAACATGATGGACCCACTTGGGTTTGCACTGGAGAATTATGATGCCGTTGGACTGTGGCGTGATCGGGAAGGTGGTCAGGCGATTGATGCATCAGGACAACTGCCTGACGGCACAACGTTTAGAGGGGTCGGTGAGTTGAGAGAGATGCTGGTCACGCAGCGGAAGGACCAATTCACAAGATGCTTGGCGGAAAAGCTTTTGATTTATGCAATCGGTCGTGGCACAGAGTATTACGACAAATGTGCCGTTGATCAGATTGTCTTGGAAGCACAGCAGCACGATTACAAATTTGCCTATTTGATCGCGGGGATCATCAACAGTGATCCTTTTCAGAAACAAGGGTACCGGGAATAAAGATGCCTAGCACACTTTCACGACGCACGGTTTTACGCGGGCTTGGAACCACAGTCGCACTTCCGGTCTTGGCTGCCATGTCCGAGACACGCCTGTTGTCTGCAGCTGCGGTAGATATGAAGGTGCCACTTCGAATGGCATTTTTTTACGTACCCAATGGCATGCATATGCCGGATTGGACACCGGCCAAAGAAGGGACTCGTTTTGATTTACCACCGACGCTGGCCAAATTATCTGAGCACCGGAAATCATTCAATGTGCTTTCCGGACTTGCGTTGGATGGTGCACGAGCACATGGCGATGGTGGTGGTGATCATGCTCGAAGCGTTGCGTCGTTTCTGACAGGAGCACATCCACGCAAAACTAACGGAGCGGATATTCAGAATGGTGTTTCTGTGGATCAGGCAGCAGCAAAGCAAATCGGTGATGCCACGCGATTTGCCTCTCTTGAGTTAGGGTTGGAAGCAAGCGCTCAGGCAGGTAACTGCGATAGTGGGTACAGCTGTGCTTATGCATCAAACATGTCATGGCGGGGACCGACCAATCCGGTTGCAAAAGAGATCGACCCAGCAGCCGTTTTTGATCGATTGTTTGGTGGACAGACCGAAAAGTCGACAAGACGGGCAAAAAGTACTCGTGAGAAATACCGTAAAAGCGTCTTGGATTTTGTGCTTGAGGATGCAAAAGAACTACACCGCAAGTTGCCTGCGGTGGATCAACGAAAACTGGATGAGTACCTCTACTCAGTTCGCGATGTTGAAAAACGGCTTGTGGGTGCAGATCGTTTGAGACTGTCTGAGGATGGTGTGCCTGATTATCCGCGGCCTAGCGGGGTGCCACGAGAACTGGGGCAACATGCGGAACTCATGTTGGATATGGTTGCTTTGGCCATGCAGACTGACAGCACGAGGATTTTGTCATTCATGTTTACCAACGCCGGGTCAAATCGAAGCTATCCCGAGATTGAAGTCTCGCAGGGGCATCATTCACTTTCACATCATGGCAAAAGCAAAGAGAAACAGGCAAATATCGCCAAGATTAACCGTTTTCAGATTGAGCGTTTTAGTTATTTACTAAAACGACTTGGCTCAATTTTAGAAGACAATGGCAAGACCTTGTTGGACAACTCGATGCTGGTTTATGGCAGTGGCATCAGCGATGGTGATCGCCACAACCATGATGACCTGCCGATCATTTTGGCTGGCAATGCCGGTGGTCGTATCAGGACAGGCCGGCATATTCGTTATGAGAATGGGACACCTTTGTGCAATCTGTACCTTTGGATGATGAACCAAATGGGTGCTAGAGCAGATAGCTTTGGTGATAGTACAGGTCGATTGAAAAACCTCGGCTAAGGCCCACGCAAAACTCACATTCTCTTGGTGAGGACAGTTTGACTGCTCGGTCGAACTTCCGGCAGCTCGCAGGTTATTCAGGACGTGGTTGCCTGGTTTGCGGCGGCGGTTCGCCGCTACGTTTTGGGGGCTCGAGAGGATGGAGCGTTTCTTGCCACCTTGCAGTGTGTACCTACGGGGCGGTTGTAGAGTTTTCAGCTACCGCAACGATCTCGGTCGCGTCAGTTGTCAGATACTTCTTCGCTGCGTTTTCGACATCGTCGACGGTGATGTTGCGTAAGCAGTCGAGTGCATCATCAGTGCTCAGGTATTCTCCACAAGTCAGCCAGCGGCTTCCGATCCCAAACAGTCGATTGCTTGGACGTTCCGATTGCATGATGGCGCCGGCGGTCGCCTTGCTGAGGGTCTGTTTTAATTCTTCGGGTTTGATGCCTTTGTCAATCGTACCTTGGATGATGTCGTCCATCAGGCGACAATTTGACTTTGCATCTTCGGGTGCGCAAACCATGTAGGTAAACCATGCACCTTCATTCATGAATTCATGGGGCCAAAGAGTTGCGACTTCTGCACGTCCTGAATCGATCAATTCCCAGAATAACCGGCTACCGCCCTCGTCACCCATGATTGAGCCGAGTGCTCGGGCGGCATAGCGATCATCGCTGGTACTGCATGGTCCCGGAGAAATGCCGACCATGTAAGCTTGTTGTGCATCGGGGATCGCGATCCTAGGTTCAAGTGAAATGCCGTCCGGCACTGTATCCGGCGAATCGGTAGCAGGTGTCGCGACTGTCGGTCGCTGTGACCATGCTTGTGTGAGTTGTTCAACTTGTGCGACGAGCGCGTCAAAGTCGATGTTGCCACTGGCTGCCAAAACAATGTTTTCTGGGCGGTAACGTCTGTGAAAGTAATCACGCATCGTCGTGGCTTCCATCGTCTTGATCGACTCCGCCGTACCAAGAATGCGTCTCCCCAGCCCTCGAGGTCCAAAGTGGACTTCCATGGCCCGCTCAAATGCGCCGAAGGGTGGTTGGTCTTCGTACTTTGCGATTTCCTCGAGGATCACCTGCCGTTCCGTCGCAAACTCATCTGCATCTAAGGTCGGGCTTAGCATGTCCGTCAGCAAGTCAATCAAACGATCTTGGAATTTCGGCAGGACAGTCGCGTAGTAAACTGTCTGTTCTTCGCTGGTGTAGGCATTGCTTTGGCCACCCAGTTCATCGAGTTCGCGATTGACATCTGCTGCTGATCGGCGGTTTGTTCCCTTGAACATCATGTGCTCAAGAAAGTGGCTTAGTCCTGACTCCCGGTCCACTTCATCACGTGAGCCAGCACGAACAAAGTATCCGAAGGCCGCGGAGTAACCGCGTCCATCGATTTCTGCGGCGACACGCAGTCCATTGGAGAGAGTAGTTTCGCGAAACTCGGGCATCTTTAAACTGCAGTGGATTCGGAGGATTCGGGAATCGTCAGCGGGTTGGGGCCGAGCGTTACGATTCGATAATCTTTGGGGGGATTGGCCGACCAGTAATCGCGGATGTCGTCCAGGCTGAGCGATTCGATAAGGGTCTCAAGTTCAACCGTGGTCATGGGGCGACCTAGCTGATAAAAGTCGGAAGCCATCGATGACGCTCGTGAAGCACTTGATTCCTGCTCCATGATCAAGCCACTTTCTATACGGACTTTCCAACGCTCAAGCTCACTGGATTCAAGGTCGCCCAGCAAGCTTTCGATCTCGTGCAGCGTGACATCCAGTGTTTCTTGAGCACGTTCAGGTGTCGTGCCAGCATAGCCAAAGACGCCCCCGCCATTCTTTAAAGAATGACAACTGGCAGTGACGGTGTAACACAGGCCTCGTTTCTCGCGAACGCGATCAAACAGTCGACTGCTCATGCCATCACTCAGAATGCCCATGCCCGCCCGTAATTTGAAGTATTCAGGGTGGCTGTAGGGAACGGCGTCGAAGGCAAATCCGATATGGGTTTGGCTGGATGCTGATTCGAAATGTTCGTACTTGGCAACTCCGGCGGGACTCGGAAGGTTTTCGAGTTCGCCAGTACGCCAGTCGCCAAAGGCTGCTTCGGCCCAGTCGATCACCTGTGCGGCGTCTACCTTGCCAGCGATTGAGAGAATACCACCCGTTGCGTGATAGTTGGTTTGATAGAAATCACGGATGTCTTCCTGCGTGATGTCTTGGATTCCTGTTTCTGTGCCATAGTTGGAACGCCCCAATCGTTCGCCATAGTGCAGCTCACGCAGGCGACGCATGACCCGATGAGTAGGTTCGTCCTCCATGGCACGTAATTCCTGAACCGCCATCATGCGGGCATCGTCCAATTGATCCTGTGGAAGATGCGGTTTGCGTGCGATGTCGGCATAAAGCGAAATCGCTGCCTCCAGAGACTCGCTTGGCATCGCAGCTCCGAACGAGACAAATGCAGTGCTGACACCTGAGTTGCGATCGATGCCAAGGTTGTCTTGAGCAGCGACCAGATCGCGACTGCTGTATTGGCCTGCACCTCGCTGGATCATTTCGCAAACCATTCCGCTCAACCCACCAAGATGAGTAGGTTCTCGGTGCACACCTGCGTGCAGGTTCAGGGAAAGTGCTGCTGTCCGCAGCCATGGCATGGGTTGAACAAGAACCGTCAATCCATTGGAGAGTGAGTGGCACTTGATGGGGGACGCAGTGGTTGGGGTATTCAGAGCAGACTCCACTCTCGGTGTGAATCAAAATCGCGTGTTTATTCGGTGGTGGAAGATCAGGCAGCAGCCTGACAACAAACGTGGAGATTTGTGCTTATGCCAAGCCGCCAATGGTGACGACGTCAACCGTTTCCACGCGGCCGACCAAGGTATGGCTACTGCAATCGTCGACGTGGATTTTCATGAACTGTCCTGCTTGTCGCCGATTCCCATCAAAGACCACGATGCGGTCGCAATGGGTGCGACCGGTCATTTGAACAACGGCCCCCTCAGGAGACTTCAGGCCTTTTTTGCTGGGCCCTTCCACGAGAACGTCAACGGTTTGCCCAATGAGCTTCTGGTTGTCTTCCTTGGCGATCGCATCCTGAACAGCTAACAGCTCATTGTTACGCCGGATTTTGACTTCTCTGGGAATATCGTCGGGCAGGCGATCCGCAGCCTTGGTGCCAGGTCTCTCGCTGTATTGGAAGATGAAGCTGTTTTTGAATCGGCACCGCTCCACCAGCTTGATGGTCTTCTGAAAGTCTTCCTCCGTCTCTCCACTGAAGCCGACAATGAAGTCGCTGCTGATCGCTGCTTCGGGAAGAATCCGCTCGATTCTTTCAAACATTTCCATATAGTCTGAAACGGTGTATCCACGTTTCATCCTTTTCAGAACCACGTCCGAGCCGCTTTGCGCCGGCACGTGAAGGTACGGTGAAACTTTGGGTAAGTCCCGTATGGTGCACAGCAAACGTTCGGTCATGTCCTTGGGATAGTTGGTCACAAATTTGATGCGTTCGAGCCCCTCGATGGGTTGCAGTTGCTCGAGCAAATCAGCCATGTCTGTGATCGTTCCGTCTTCATTTTTGAATTTGTAGCTGTTGACGGTTTGTCCCAGTAGCGTGATTTCACGGCAGCCCTGCTCCGCAAGGATCTGAGCTTCTGAAACAATTTGTTGAGGGGACCTTCCCTGCTCTGGGCCTCGCGTGTTCGGAACAACGCAATAGGTGCAGAACTTGTCACAGCCGATCTGTATTCGCAGATAAGCCTGAAACGGCGTAGGACGCATGGAAGGGTCACGAAGTGGATCAAACGTTTCATGACTGCGGGCGATCACAGCCTGTGATCCCTCGTTGCGTTTCAGTGAGACGGCCATTTGACGACCTTCACCCGCACGAACTTTCTCAATCAAGTCGGGCACGCGATGTAATTGACCAGGGCCAATCACCATATCTACATAAGGTGCCCGCTTAAAAACGATCTCCTGATCTTTCTGTGCCATGCAACCCATGACGCCAATCAACTTGTCCGGTTGCTGCTCTTTGGTCTGTCTGATCTTGCCGAGTGCGCTATAGATTTTTTCTTCAGCGTGCTCACGTACACTGCAGGTGTTGTAAAAAATGCAATCCGCTTCCTTGGGAGTGTCGACCACGGTGTAGCCGTGTCGTTTCAGGTCAGCGATGACCATCTCGCTGTCCAGAACATTCATCTGGCAACCGACAGTCTTGATGTAAACGCGTTTGTTCATCTGTTCCATATTCAGGCAATTGATTCAGGGGCTCATCCAACTTTCCGTTAGACAAGGCTTAAGTGCTGAGAGTCACGTCTCGATCAATCTGACGTGTCACCATCAGGGGGCGGCGAATCGCCGACTGTTGGGGGCTTCGGGTTCTGCTTGTCCACGAATTCACGGAGACTGTCAGTGAGATTAGTGCGACGCCGATTCATCAAACTCAACATCAGGATCGCAGCGATCAACACGCTGCCAAGCCACAGCAGCACACTGGGGGAGAGGATCGATTCGGTCAGGTTTGCGGACATACCGATAGAATACCCGCTGACACGGCTATTCGGGTAGGCTTGTTCTTGGCACTAACGTTGAGAAGCGGAATCTGGGGCATTTAAAGCGGGGTGGTGGGCTCCCCCCATCCTCTGGCAACCGCCCACGACTGGTCACAGCCAGAGCCGCAGGCCACGAGGCTTTGATTCCTAGCTCATCATTCCCCGCCCCATGATGCCTGGCCCGTTGCCTCGCTGGCCGCTTGGCCGTATCCGTGCATGGGGGCAGTGCTACAGGACTCTCTGAGTACTCAGGACAGTGGGGCAACTCAGGATAATGAGGCAACTCAGAATAGTGGCCCCAATCAGGACTGAGGTTGAGAGGTAGGCTCTGAGAAGTCGTCATTGATGCTTGGCGGCAGAATCGCTGGTGGTGCCTCGATGGCGGAGTTGGGGTTCGCAGTCAGGTTATCGACACGCTGTTGACTGGGAACAACCACGCCACAGCTGACGACGAATTGAATCGCTTCATCCACCGTCAGGTTGAGATCAATCGCCTCACTCTTCTTCACCGTCACGGTGAAGCCTGTCATCGGCATTGGGCTGGTGGGCATTAAAACGCTCAGCATCTGCTCGCCTGTCGCCTCTGCGATCTCTCGCATGCTGTCTCCTGTCACGAANCCAAGCGACCAAATGCCCTCTCTGGGATATTGGATGGCAACAACGCGGTTGAATTCGATCTCTCGTTCGCTAAAGGCAAAGTCAGTGACTTGTTTGACACTACCATAGACCTTGTTGACCACNGGAATGCTCAGGANCGCATGGTCAAAGCCTTTGACAAACCATCTGCCCATTCCGAGCGTGAACAGTCGCCCCAGAAAGTACAGAACGATTGTGAAAGCACATATAAAGATCGGGACAACTTGCCAGCGAGGCATGTATTTCAGTTGAACATAGCGATCCCAGTAAGCCTTGGAGTTTGTGGGCGGCGGTGAGTAGTCACTCTTATCGTCGACTAACTTCTTTACATAGTCTGGCAAGTAGCGACGACCTGTTGGGCCAGGCACGTATTCTGTGCCTTGGTACAGAAAACCGTTACCTTTGCCTGTGCTGTTCGCGATCGCGCCTTTGGGTAGATCGCTGAATGTCTTGTCGGGAATGCTCCAGACAATGGCGCGTTGTACACCGGATTCGATCGGACGAAGCACGTAGTTTTCGATTGTGTTCCAAGCCCAGATCAGGACAACAATCGTCAGCAGCGGNGGTAGGACAACACCGAGTCCGCGCAGGATCGCACGTCGCGAACCGCCGGCGCGTGATGAAGTGCCCTTCGCTGTGGTGCTGTTCGCCTTGTTGCTGTTCGATTCCATCGTGTTTTCGTTATGCGGTATGTCGCGGCCTGCTTGTGTTTGTTTCGTTGAACCGACCTCGCGAGATCAGTTGTCACGCGTGTGGCAGTTTTGATCATCGCCATCGGCAGATCAATGAATTCAGGTGAATGCAGCGTGTGATCTAAAATTTCTTCGTTGGGAAGTACTCGATTGGTCCATGGAATCAGGACGCTCAGGAAATTTCGACTTCGATCAAGTGAGAATTATCGTCTGGGTAATTATCAGATGCTGTCCATCAGGAGCGTAATGCTCGGGCAACTACCGCCAAACAGACTCCCTGTGCACCAGATGCCAGCAAAACACGCGACACCTCATTTGCCGTCGCTCCGGTCGTCATCACATCATCGACNACGAGGATGCGNTTTGCCTTNATTCTCGTAAGTCTCCCANCAGCATAGCTTTTTTTTACACAAAACGCACCGCTTACATTTCTATTCCTCGCTTGATCACCCAACCAAGCTTGTTTGCTGATTCTCCGAGTGATTTTCAGTGGTTGGCGGCACGGGACCCTGAGAGTTTTGCCCACTTCCTCAGCGATGACTTGATTTCCATTACCGCCTCGTGCGAATTGGCGGGTGAAGTGGGAGGGAANGTAGGTCACGAGGTCAAATTTGGACGGTAATCCCTGTAACTCAAGAATTCTCGCCCCCAAACGCCTCCCCAAAGTCGCGCTAAGAGCAGTGTGATGTGCGTGTTTCGCGGCCAGAACAACCTCTCGAACTCGATCTTGGTAGAGCCATAGGGGGAAAATTGCCTCGAATCTAAATTTCTGGTTGTGACAATGGGGACACTTGGCGGGACTGCCGCCCTCAGGTTCAGTTTGGAAAATGTTTGGCCCGCTACCTGAATTAGAAGTGAGTGTCTGGGACGCGTCGCTTCGGATTGTTTCGCAAGTCTTGGCAGGCAATTCGGCATCTTTCTCTGGCTTTCGGATGGCGACACCGCTCTGCGATGTTGAATTTTCGATCACTTTCCCAGTTTTAGTACGGGGCACACCGCAACGGCGGCACGCTGTAATCGTCAGGTTCTCACTTTCCGAGATTGCCGCTGAGCATGGAATGCAAAAATCGGCTGCGGCGCCCTGCGTTGCCGGTGGCAGTTGGTTGCACAGCGGGCAAGATGGCGGCCAAATGAGATCAGCTGTGGCTGTCAGGCCTGCAGAGACTCGCCGTCTCAGGGCTGTCAATTCGACACGTTGGACCATTGAGATCTCCCTGCCAAAGATTTTTCTGATTTTTCGACGAACCTCTCTGGGGCAGATGCGTCTATCCAACCGACGCCCTGACTCGGCTTTGGGCCACGCGTTGTCGTGGTTTCACTGGCCTTAACGATCTCCTTGGTATAACCTTGAGATCGGAAGNGGGTGTGTGAATCTTCTGATTCCTCACCGATTTCACAATTTTTCTGTATCCGCTCCTGCACCGTCGAGGTGCCTCTGGAGGTTCAAATGCGTTTCGAACAANTCATTACCGCCGTAACTCGCCCTGTGGTTGTTGCCACTGTCCGTGAGATCAAGGTCGTTGTGTCGTTCGTAGGCGATATGGCCCTNCATCTATGTCAGCAGCGGAAACCTNTAGGGATGCCTGCGTATTCCAGCGGCTTGTTTATGTCGCCCATGGACGCCATGGGCAGGCAACGCTCCGGAATGACGGGCAGTCAACGCGGCAGATTGTGTCTTGAGCCTAAGTGGGCTGGCGCGACCTGCTCGATGGGAACAAAAAACGCCTAGTTGGGCGATCCCCTGTTCCCGCGTTGTTCGTTGGTCGCNGTTGGCTAACCGGAGAAGGATTGTGTCCATGGTGTCAAACGACATCAGGACTTAGGCCTTGAAACGGTTGNGATACGAGCGATTCCAAGACAGGCGACCCCTCTGTTTGTAAGCATCGAGCTTCGATGTTTCTGATTACGGTTGCCATCCATTTGTCAGTTTGCATCTGTCGGTTGTTAACGATTCCGACACAGTAAATGGCAAGTCTCAAGAGACAGAAAAATCACGTACGCAAATGCGTGCAACAGCCCTATTGAACGCTTCTGCATGAGGAGCGGAAATTCCGGCGTCCGGCTTATCGCGGCAACGCGTTGAAGCGCGTCGGTATCGGAGGAACCGAAAATGAAACTAGTAGAAGAAATATCATCCCGGAATCAAGCAAAGACTGTTTCCGAACTCGTGCTGGCCGCACAGGCTGGTGATCGAGAGGCATTTGGTGAATTGTTTGAACGCTACCGACCNGNGATTGTTGCGTTGGCAATGCGGCGAGTTCGTAACGCTGATGAGGCAGAAGAGTTGACACAGGATGTCTTCGTCCAAGCCATGCAAAAGCTTCAGCAGCTTCGTGTGCCTGAAGCATTCGGTGGCTGGTTACGTCAAATCGTGCACCGGATGGCAATCAATCGCCTGACCCGTCGGCGTGCGGCACTTGCTTGCGACCCCGAGACTCTCGAGGCAACTTGCTTTTCGATTGGCTCGCCGGACGATATTGCTGAGGGGCGTGAACAGGCTGCAGTGATCAGGAATAGCATTGATCGACTTGGCTCACTTGATCAGCAGACGCTGAAAGCATTTTACCTTCAAAGTAAGTCACTGATTGAGATGAGTGACCAATTTGAGGCCCCGGTGGGAACCATCAAGCGTCGGCTTCATGTCGCGCGTAAACGCCTCGCCAAGGAAATGGATGTGATGCAGGCGGTGTGAGCATTGTACACGCCGATGCTCTGTTTTGATCACATTGGAAAAGAACCTGTCTGCAAAGCATTTTGTTGCAGGCTGGTTCAAGGAGTTCGTGTTCCGCAATTCTGGCTATTTTTTCGACAGTGACCAATCGCGTCGCTGCCTGCTGCTAGGGATGCCCATTCTCTTTCGGTATTTTGTGACGGTTCGCCGCGCAACGGCCATGCCGGTCTTCTTCAATTCTTCCACAAGCTTTTCGTCACTGTAGGGATCGCTNTTATCTTCTTTGTCGATCAATTCCTGCAGCTTCAGACGAATGGTGTCCCACGCA
>PAUV01000076.1 GCA_002712845.1 Rhodopirellula sp.
TTCCTGCAGCAAGGAATCAAGCAAGATTTTGGCTTCCCCCAGTCGACCATCGCCGATAAAAAGACGCGACAATTGCAGAGTCGCTTTGGCATGGTATGCCGCGTTGGTGGCATTATCTTCCATGGGGAAGAATTCCATCACAGACCGCCACGCAGCTTCATCATTTCGGTACATCGCTGCAATGTATTGCTGGTCAACCGAATCCGCTTTGGTGACAACCTCAGGACTGAGAAGATCATTGACGCTTTTTCGTGGTCTTGCATCGGCCAACCACCACACTAATCCGGCAAAGACGACGGGCAACACGATGCTGACTGCGATTGTGACGCTACGCCTTTCCAAGCGTTTGCGTGTACGATCAGTTGCACGCTGAAGTCGAATCGTTGCCGCTGCGGTTCCAACGCCTAACCCACCCAAGCTCGATATAGCCGCTTCGTTGCGAATTGCATCAAGCAATTCACTCGGTGACTGAAATCGATCCTGCGGCAACTTACAAATCAGACGACTGACAACTGCAATCAACCATTCCGGCAGATCGGGTTCGCCATCGGAGTTATAACGCGCCCGGTTTCGATCCAGCGGTACCGGGGTTTCGTGTAGATGCATCAATGCCAAGGCCAATGAATCTTCTGCTTCAAATGGCGGCCGCCCTGCCAGCAGGTGATACGCCGTGATGCCAAGGGAGTAGAGATCACTGCGAGTATCAACCGTCTTACCCTGCACTTGCTCAGGGCTCATGTAGCGGGGTGTTCCCAAAGTCAACCCCACCTGCGTCAGGTTCGACTGGGTCGCATCCACATCGGTGCCAATTCTCGCCAAGCCGAAGTCAGCAACTTTGATGATACCTCTAACACTACGCATCACGTTTTCAGGCTTGATATCACGATGAGTGATCCCAGCTTCGGCCGCCACTTCAAGTGCCGATGCAACACCAACCAAGACTTCGATCGCATCCTCCGTGCTGATCACACCATTACGATCGAGCGACTGCCGAAGATTCTCACCATCAACCAGTTCTTGAGCAATGTAATGCACGGAGTCAACATTTCCGACATCGTACACCTGCACGATGTTAGGATGATTCAGTTTTGCGGCAGCGCGAGCCTCTCGACGAAACCGATGAATGTAGTCCTTGTCGCGTGCAAAATCGGGACGCAGGACTTTCAAGGCAACCTCTCGCCCCAGCGAAAGCTGCCTCGCCGCATAGACATCCGCCATTCCGCCTCGCCCAAGTTTTCTGAGCAACTGATAATCACCAAGACGACTGCCGACCAGACTTGGGTAGGCGACTTCACGTGTGCTGCCCGCAGACATGAGGTTGGTATCCTGACCTTGGTTTTCACCATCATCGGCCTTACCCGCTACGTCCGCACTTTCTGGAGCAGCTTCGTCACCGGGGTTGACGTAGCCATCTGATTTCTCGGCTTCATCCCTGTTCATTAATCGATATCCCTTTTTCAGTCCGCGGCTTCGGTAACTCTAGTGGAACGATTGCCCGATTCAACTTCCCCGACTGAAACCCTTCCAGATCCAGTGTGACAAAGTTGAAGCCAAACTGCTTGAATTGGTTTACAAGGTGCCCGTCCGAATCCAACTCAAGCACAGATTCTAGCAGGTTCCGCGGCACCTCAATACGAGCAAGCCCATCGTGGTGCAGCCTTACACGACACTCAGTTACTCCTTGATCTCTGAGCCAAGCCTCTCCCTGTTCAATCTGCGTGAGTCTTTGGTGGGTGACTTCTACGCCATAAGCGATTCGACTTGCCAAGCAGGGTGCAGCGGGCAGATCATGATTTGATAACCCAAAGTGCAGTGCCAATTCACGGACCTTCGACTTTCCGAACTTCAGCATTGCCAGCGGCGTCACCACTTGCCGCCGGTTCCCTGCCGTGATCCCTGGGCGGTGGTCACCTAAATCATCGTGGTTTGTTCCTGAGACAACTGTCACCTCACGACCTTGATCATCAACGACTTTGTCGATCAACTGCGTAATGGATGCGTAGAGCGTATCTTTGCAGTAGAAGCAGCGATTCGAATCATTCCGCTGATAATCAGAATTATCAAGCTCATCCGTCAGCACCACGCGATGGGGAATCCCAATCTCCGACGCCAAAGCAACGGCGGTTTCCATTTGCCAGGTCGGAACGCTTGGTGACTGTGCCGTAACTGCACAGGTAAACTCGAGGTTGGCTTTCTGGCAGGCCGCCGCGACCACGCTGCTGTCGACTCCACCCGAAAATGCTACGACAACGCGTCGGTAGCCACGCAGCAACGAAACCAGAGATTCAGCGTCTTGCTCAATCGATTGATTCACGGACGCACGTCTTGTCGGAAGGTGAGGATGAACTCAGGGCACTAGCAGCCTTATAAAGAAGCCAGCATCCAGACTCCGATCTTCTTCATCCCTTAATTGTGACCTGCCCGCCTCAATAATCAAACGGGACGACCCCTGAAACGGTTTTAGAAACTCAGTTTGACGTAAAAACTTCAGAATTTCCTGTTGCCCCACTTCTGGCGAATGCCCCGTTACTAACAGTCGAAACGACTCCCGATCAAGCAACTGCAAGCAGTCGTTGAGCAATGGCCACAAATCGCGTTCCAAACGCCATGCCTTGCCTTTTGGAGAATGTCCGTAAGCGGGAGGATCCATCAGGATCGTATGATACTTTCGCTGACGCCTCACTTCCCTTGCAGCAAACTTGGCAGCATCGTCCACGAGGTAGCGGATGGTCGCCTCACCCAAATTGTTTTTTTCGGCAGCTAGACGGGCTGATTGCACGTTGGGCTTGGCCGCATCGACATGAGCCACCGAGAAGCCAGCACGGGCCAACGCAACGGTGCTTGCACCGGTATAAGCAAACAGGTTCAGTGCAGAATTGCTCGCCACGAAATCCTTGCCATCAGACTGGCTTCGACTTCCGAGCCAACGCCAGTTCTGGTGCTGCTCGGGGAAGAGTCCGATGTGCCCATAGGGGGTCGGCCGAACGGGCATTTGAAACAAGCCGCAATCAATCGAAAGCCCTGCGGGCCATGGCTGATGGAATTCCCAGACGCGTTGTTCAGCGTTGTAGGTTGCATCTGCATGCTTCCATCGCGCAGGACTGCGTGCGACGGTACCCACCGCTGCTGGCGAAGGACGATCAACGACATACCCTGCCAACGACTCCAGCTTGCGGCCCCTGCCAAAGTCGATTAACTGGTAACGACGATCAACCAACTTCATCCACTCGTTATTTCAGGTTTTTCTTGCTTTCCGCGTCCGCAGCACTGGCAACTTCAGTCCCATTATCGACTTCGGCCAGCTTTGCTTTCGGTTCGGTATTTTTCTCCGGTTTCGCATCCGCTTGAACCACGCTGTCCTCAGNCTCTGTGCTGGCTGCAACTTTCACGGTGTCCACGCTGGACTTCATGGGNGTTTCAACACCCTCGGTGGATCCTGCACTTGCATCTTTAGCTTCGCCCTCGGCAGCTTCAGAATTTGCAGCAGCNATCTGCACCTCAGCNGAGTAACGCTCCAATAGTTTTGCGATNTCNTCCGGACTGATTCCGAGCATGTCCTTGCCCATCCCACCATCATCGAGNACAGGCTCTCCGTCCTGAAAACGCATCTCTGCGGTGTAATCNACAGGAGGACGCTCAAAAAACTTTTCCGTTGACCCGGTGGCACTCTTCGAGCCAAACTTGATTTCGCTTCCCGCCAACTTGGTTTGCCCACGAGCTGAACCACCTTGAAATGGCCCGATCCCCATCACCCAGGTGTCAGTCGCAGTGGCAACCGAACTATCCACACCCGACTGCCAAATGGGAGTCCTCGTTTCGCGGTCGTAAGCAAACGCAGCGACTTTAACAGCGGCTTCGCGCGCTTCACGACGAGCAAACGCAAGCTCGCCTGTTCTTGGAATTGCCGGTGCTCCAGGAATCAAAGCCGCTGCACTCGCCAGCACATTGGTTTCGGGCACCCCAAATGTCACCCGATGATCATCCTGCCCGAGAGTGCCGATCCGAGCCTCAATGACAATCTCAGCTTCTGTATTGGCGTCCTGAATCAAACAACCTGCCGCCACAATCTGCTGACGTAACGCGCTGGTCACATACTCAGCATTCACAAAGCCTTCGCCCTTCACGTGCCTCAGATAACTGGTATCCAAATAAACCTTGCTGCCACTGAGAGGACGAAAATCAAGTTGCCCAATGCTTCGATCCACAGCGTCACTCATCACTAACTGCTCTGTCGCCGTATAAGATCGTGTCGTTCCACAACCGACTGCCAGCAACAGTAACGCTGGAAGAAGCGGCAGCAAATGACGATGGAGGGAAACTGGGCAGCGGTGCATGAACTCGAGATCCAGCTCACGAAATAAGGCGGGATAAAGTCGGTAAGACCAACTCAAACCGTTCGCGTATCATTTCGCGAGCACCGAACGCAACCCCGATTGCAGGTTGCGGCCCCAAACCCTAGTCCTCAGAACGCCTCAGGGAACATGACCAAAGAAGATCATCGCTCAGTGGCTCAGCCGACGACAGCGTGAAAGCAACGGCCGCGTCGACAGCAGGGAGACCGACCCGACAGCGACCGTTCGACAGAGCACAGATTGACAGAGCACAGATTGATAGCATGCAGGCCACATCCAAGAGCTTGTGACAGAACAGACGTGGAATTTGAGCTTCTGCAATCTCGACCGTCAGTCTAGCGAGTCAATTGACTCCGCAAGCCCCTCTGGAGGGGCCTGTAACGTTCACGAATCCCTACTCGCTGGCAACGGCGGCTAATTCATGCTCAGTTCGCTATCGACCACGCTATTAGCGATGATGCTGTCGGCAACGATGCCGGCGTTGGCAATGCTTGCATCAGCAACACCGCCTGCGGAGACCATGCTGTCATCAGCACTGACCTCCTCATTGACCATCTCGCTCTTAGCAGTACGTCGACGCCGCCGTTTCGGAGTCATGTTGATCCACTCTTTTGTGAGCGTCTCGAATACTTCGGGTGACTCGTAACGAACGATGTTCTTACCTTCGGGAATCGGTCCAATCAGCCCGCGAAACACGGGCATGCCGCGAATCGCAAGGTCGGTACTGCAGTCATCAGTACCGACTTGCAGATGCATCTGAGAGATAGGATCACAGTTGGGATAGTCTCGGATCAACAGCGACCCGTCACTGCCACGCGTGACAATGCGAAAGGTGTCTTTATTAGCCATAAGTGCCTCGGGAGGAGTCAGCATGGATGGGTTTGGAGGATCCGACGTAGGCACTTGCAAANTCAAATTGGCACGAGAGTCCCGAGCGGTGACGCAGTATCTNCGCAGCCAACGCCGAGGGAGGGNCGNCAGCTGCGGGGTAGTTCAGGACCGAATCACGTCGACGCTCGGACNCTCGCAACCATNCCCAAGNTGGGANAAGTGAATGGTAGAGAGCCAATNNCATNNGTNTCNTGGTCGGATAACAAACACATCGTCNCGGCATACTGTTCCATACGAATAAACTTTGANAGCGCCATACACGGCGATTNACAGTCGAAATAGCTACATTGTGAACTTCCTATCGTGGCCAGCCTCGACCGACACTACAGGCCCATGACGCACAAACGGGCGTGAGCGAACCACTTCGGATAACCCGAACCGACCTGAGCCACGCCACACGAAATATCAGCCCAAGCTGCCATCCCATGCGGCAACCGAGTCCCTGAACCACAGTAAGTGATGACCCGAAACAGTCACGGCATCCGCTTTCACCCGGCCAGTCTTCCACGCCAGCATCGTAAAAAGATGCTCCGTCGAGTTCCGCCTTGGTACCTCGCTAGTGAAGCAAGCTTCAATTTCGCCATCCTTACATTATCCCCGCCTTTTCTCTGCCGNCTGCCTGATGGTGCCCCGTGCAAATTTCCCCTGACTGATTTTTCCCCTGACTGATTCCCGGTTGCGGCACTTCCTTGCCGTGCGATCAGCCCCTCGCCGAATGTACACCTCGCAAGCTCATACATGCAGTTTNTCCCGAGAGANCTTGTTCAGCTGGGTAGCCATCGAAAGGNGCAGATGACAACGCTCTCTCACGGCTACCTTCAACCACTGAACGCTTCGGCGGGTCGATGCAAGCGACGTGCAGACGCCCCAAAGCNGCGACCTGATCAACAACCTCGACACCAATCGGAGCGAGAACATCCGTACGTGAAACACAACTTTTCATTCACACAGTCAAAGCACTCTTGAGGTGCTGGCCCCCATGCAAGAAGGCTTTTGCCTTGGTCGGGCTGATGCCGCCCGGTGGTCAAACACCCGAGTTTTGGCGTGTTTCACACTGCCAAACATCCTCGGAAGGCAAGGTTTTTTCGGATTTCCCTCGAGGAAGGTGAAGATGTAACGGTTGTCAGGCCGATACCGGTTGTGACGAGGAGTATCCAGACATGCTTCTCCCGCAAAAGCGAACCTCCCAGAACTCGCCTGGACTCGAAGGCAACCCAGATGAACTGCAAAGCAATCAATCAACGTGCCGTCAAAAGCATCTTCCTGACACTCGCGGTCGGGATGTGCCTTGTAGCTACCACAGGTTGTCAGGTGTCTCTAAACGGTCAGACACTGCCAAGCCCGTACTACTTGCAAGACGACATTCAGTACTTCCCNGCAGGGCCTGAATTCAAACTTTCTCGCGAGGCCGCTGCATTGCAAGCCGCTCGNGCAGAAGAGAAGCTCAACCGCAAGTAACTGCGACGAGCTCACCTCACGGTTGTCTCTCGACAGTAAAACGCGGATACAGCCGGAACAGAGATCGTCTAGCTGCTCATCCAGCNGCTGCTCGACCAGCAACAGGGCGACTCACGTTGGCATTGGCACGGATGTAGCCGAATTGGTGCGACCCCGAAACCGGGAACCGCGTTACCACTTTCTTCTGTTAGCTGACTCTATTGCCGGCTAACTTCATTGGAAGACGAATGTCAGTGAAGCATTTGAGGTTGCCATCCACCTGAATCGTCGCAACGACTCGAGGTCGATGGATCTTCTTGCCAAAATAAAACCAGAGAAGCACACGGTCCGCGTAAATCGCCTGCGAACCTTGCTATGCATCTCTACGCCATGCACCTGCCATCAAGCCAACTAAGAACAAGCAGATTTCGGTCCTACTCGTCACCGGCTCGCATGAATGCTGTGGCGACGGGTTCGTAATCGCAGAGTTCTTCAGCGTTGAAGTAGAGTTCCAGCTCTCGAGAAGCTGATTCCTCGCTATCGCTAGCGTGCACAAGATTCATTTGTCGACTGCTGCTGTAGTCGCCGCGAATCGTNCCAGCTGTGGCTTTTAGTCCGCTGGTGGCACCCAAAACATCTCGCACGACGGAGATCACTTCGAGTCCGTCGATCGCCATGGCGACGACCGGTGCTGACGTAATGAATTCCTCAAGACTGGGGTAAAAAGGNTTCTCGACATGCTCGGCATAGTGCTGGCGAGCTAATTCCGGCGTTACCCGGATCATTTTCATCGCCACGATGTTTAGCCCCTTGTCTTCGAAACGCTTGATAATCGTTCCCATCAGACGACGTTGTACGCAGTCCGGTTTCAACAATACCAGTGTCCGTTGCATCGCAATTCAGCTCCGTTCGCCCGCCTGTTTTTCGCGAGCTTTGTTTGTTGGGGCCGGAGTTCNTTGTGTTAGATCCATTCACTGTGTTAGATCCATTCACTTGAACGCTGCTGCCGGCTTATTCAGCACATTCATTCTGTGGTTGGGGCTCATGCTTCCCAACTCAGCGATGNTATNTTGGCAACGGGGAACCTCATTGCCAATGGCAACTGAGACAGATCGGACNATCAAACGCAGAATTCTCGCATCACCGCGTTACATCATCGCATCATCGCATCGCCGCATCACATCGCTAATGAGTCCGCAGCCAGAAGCCCATGCTCCTCTGGGGCCGTCATGGCGACAGCTCAATCTACATTCGAACGCCCCAACGTGANCCAGCCACCGATGCCTGCAATGCGGCCAANGTCGCTCTGTCGCCGTTCGTACCGTTGAGGCCCGACAAAATCCCAATCCTCGCCATGCTTACCGCTGAAAACCTGGCTGACGGATGACATTATCGAAGGGATAGCTGGGACGATTTGCGAGTTCAAGCACAGNTGTTCCCGTGNTCCGCGGTGTAGAGACGCCTCTGCCCTGCCTTGCAACTCTCACTGGCATCGGACGAACATCTTCCACCCCATCAACGGCCCACTTGGCCAGCGCAGGCACATCCGAGCGGAGGGCACCCGCGGTGCGGCCTTTAATTTCGCCAACAGTGCTGTACGTCATTAATGATTTCGGTACACGCAGTCGCCTGCGTGCCCCAGCAGGCTGCGTGTTCGATGCACCCGCACGAACAATTTGCCTCAACGCAGGCTGCCTTCCCTGTTCACTCGAAACCTTCCTCTCAGCCCGAGGCGGTGCAACAAGCGTAGGATAAACTCGAGCAGCTGATGCCGCCCCGCGATTAGACCGTCGCTGCACTCGCACAGCATCGCCTTGGGAGCTGACACCACTTCGTGGCGTTGCGATTTGCTGCTGGTAAGAATGCAAAGGGACAATGGTCTTTCCGGTCGCTGTCGCAACAAACCGTCGGAACATCGCCTCTGCTAGAGCCTGGTTCGCGGCAGGGTCGAGGCCAGCAGATTGCCGCGAAGCAATGATTTCTGTTTCGAGGTATAGCTCAACGGCATCGCCGAATGGAACTGGGTGCATGTCACTTGGTGAATTTTCCGAAGTGTCATCAACTCCCGCATCATGTCCCAAATCATAAGCTGGGCTGTTTTCAGCTAGACAATGACCGTCGCAGACGCATTGGCCGCCTGTTGTCTTGCAGCCGCCCTCACAACAATAGCTACAGCCTGCATCAAAGTGATCGTAAACGGTCGAACATGCATTCTGCTTCCTGCAAGACTTCGCTCGCAATGCTGCCCGATGCCGCTGGCAGCCGACGCAGGATTGGGGTGGTAAGTCAGCGACGCAGTGTCTGCCACTTGATTCACAGGCATGACAGCCATCACTCCAACCAATCCCCAGAACGCGACCGGCACTGCCACACGCCCGCCCAACCGTATTGCACGAGCAGTCCGCAGCGTTAGCGTGACTTGAAACTTCAACGGCAGAAGGCATTACTGCAGCCAGCAGGCAGGGTGCAAGTGTTCTTCCAAATCCGAATCGCATGATGACACTCGTTTCTTCTGTGAACCACTTGATCTTTCAACAACGCGTCATTTGTCAGACAACGCGTACTTCGAGGACCGATGGTGTGACCCGGTCTGCGGTGCGGGTTGCGAGCGAGACGCTTTCCATTACCCTCACCAAAAGTGACGATCGGCATTTCTGCCCAAGCGATCCCACGAGAGGGGTTTAAGGAAAAGCGATTATGCGGCTTGGTCGTTCGAAGAATTCGATCTTAACGAACCTGCAGCCGTTCGAATTTACTGTGCATCAGTCGCCCGTGGTGCCGTCCACACTCCAATGAACACGCAACCCAACACAAACCGGGGCAACCACAAAGCAGTACGATACAAGTATCCGACGAGCAAAACATGCCTGGTTCTCACACGCACAATCCAGAACCCAAGTCAGGATGCAGCACCGCACCATCTAGAATGCCTCACGCCTCGCCGCCTGAGATGACGGGCTCACCGATCTCGAAACTGCCCTCCGAGTTAAAATCCTCGAAACATTTGGAGCGAGATAGCCATAAAGAGCTTTGAAGGCCAGCATTGGAATCAGCCTGAAACCTCTTTCTATGAACCTCAACGCAGCCCTTAAGCTCAGTTCAGAACAACACGAATGGAGCACTCTCATGACGAAACCAAGCGGATGCCCATTCGAACGATCGCGTCGAAATGCCCAACCTCGGTTCGGGAAACTGGAGAAGNNCNGATGGGCAGCNTTTGCGATACGNGANTCGAGTGGNGCGAGCAGAGTATGAATGTTGAGATGATGGCCAGAAAATGTTACTTTCNTTCCTCGCTAGGTCATGGATTCCCTCCATNATTCGCTCTTTTTTGCCAGATGAGACGAAACTGGTGGGATTTTGAGAAGCTCGNCTACGCCTGCGNTGGTCAAACCGGCATAATGTTGNAAAACCCCTTACTCTTTCGAGTGNCCTGAAATGCTTGTCCGCCTCAATCGAATATTCTCGGCCATGNCTTTGGCTGCCGCNCCATTCATACTCGCACTGCTTTTNTGCCCCACGGTTCTGGCTCAGGANCCTGACGCTTCGGCCCCANCAGAGCAAAAAGAGAAAGACGAAACGCCGGACGGNAAGCCANCCAAAGAAACCAAAAGCGATAACAGCGATAACGCTGGGCAGAGTGATTTGGACGAGGCCACGGTTGCCCGCATTGATGCCCAGTCCGAAAAGGAAATGGAAACCGTTGCCGCGTTGCTTGAATCAGCCTTAAAGAAGGGCTTGGATGATGAAAATGCCTCGTTCGCGAAGAAAATGCTAGGATCGGTTTTGCTACAGCAAAGTCAGCGATTTGCAGCAGGCATGATGCAAGCACGGGGCCGACAGCAGCTTGCACTGAGGGACAAGGCAATCGCCGCTCTCGAAGAAGCTGTCGAGAACGACCCTTCGCTAGTCGAGGCGTACCTGATGTTAGCTCGCCTCAACCTGCTGCCAGGCGGAGACAAGGCAGCGGTCACCAAAGCAACGTCTAAGGCCATTGANTTACTGAANGACGACCCNGTNGAGCAGAGTGCNGCACTTGTACTGCGGGCTCTTACNCAGGACGACAACNNTTCAAGACTGGCNGACCTGAANGCTGCCGCNGAAGCAGATCCGACGAANATCGAAGCGTTCCAAGCTCGCGCCGCTCTGCGAATGCAGATGAATGATGTCGAGGGTGCGATCACCGACTTGGAGAAGGTGCTATTGAAAGACCCAACCAATCAGGCAGTGGCAGGTGCTGCGGTTCAAAAACTGGTCGACCTCGATCGCGTCGATGATGCGATGGCGTTGATCACCAAGATGCTCGCTGCNAAACCCAGCGAAGGCATGTATCGGATGCGGGCCATTCTTTATCGCTCCGAGCAAAAGTTCGACGAGGCACTTTCTGACCTGAACAAAGCGATCGCGATCCAACCCAAAGACCCGATGAGCTTGCTACAACGGGCCGAGCTTGCCTTGGATCGGGATGATGTCAAAGCTGCGAAGGCGGACTTTCGAGCTGCGTTGCAGGCAGCACCGCAGATCATCAATGCAGAAGCGACCATCGCATTGCGATCACNAATCGCCTTGCAAGAGAACCGTTTGGCTGACGCCATCAACGACGCCCAATTGCTGCTTGATGCAAGACCGGGCGATCTTTTCAGGCGTATGCGACTTGCCACACTTTACTCGCTCGATAACCGACCTCGAAAAGCGATTGACCTCTATACTGTCGTGCTGCAAGAAGACTCCAAAAACGCGGCTGTTTTACGCTCACGTGGCGATGCCCTGCTGAGCGTCGGCGATCACTCCGCGGCCGTTGATGATTACGAAAANGCAATCGAGGCACTNGGCGTCACAAAAGATAACGCTGATGAGCGTGCAAAAGCCGAGGCTGCGGGAATCAATAACAACNTGGCGTGGGTCTTAGCGACATCAACAACAGAATCGGTGCGNGACGGCAAAAAGGCACAAAAATACGCCAAGCAGGCAGCCGAACTGACCGACTANGCTGAAGCTCACATCCTCAGCACGTTGGCTGCAGCCTATGCNGAAAACGGGAATTTCAAAGCGGCCGTCAAGTGGAGCAAAAAGGCGGTAGAGCTNGGCGAAGAAGCCGACCACGAACAACTCGAGCAACTCGAAGAGGAGCTGAAGAGTTACGAAAATGGAAAGCCATGGCGAGAAAAGCAGGAAACTGAGGAAAATGCCGTTCCAATCCTGTCGGCCGAAGACCTGATCGATACTTGAGCCGCGAATTTCGCTGCCTACCTGACCGCCGCAGTCACTTGTCCGACCGTCGCAGCCGATTGCCACGGCGTCCTCAAACGCCTTCGATAACAGCGTGACGTCACTGATCGTTGCCAGAGCCCACCCGGGACGCTGGCTCTTGGTGTNGGTGACGCGGNGTGTCGCCGAAAAATCCCCGTANGCACCNNGCGNGAGCTAGACCGAAAAACGCTCGCTGGACTGCCCACGGCACGATTTCGCTGATCCCTCCAGAATCGATCAATGAGGGCCTCGCGAAATTTTTAAACTCTGCTATCCTCCCTGCAGTTGTGCTTGAATTCTGTTTCCTCCAGCCTCCTGAATTCTGAATCGACATGCGTCCCGCGAAGCTTGCCCTTGAAGATGGTTCAATCTTTCCCGGTCACTCATTTGGTGCTGACGGTGAAGTGACTGGAGAGGTCGTTTTTAACACTGCCATGACGGGTTATCAGGAAATCCTGACTGACCCCAGCTACCGTGGTCAGATCGTGACCATGACTTATCCCGAAATCGGCAATTACGGGGTCAACTCCGTCGATGTCGAGAATGCGAAACCTTCGCTTTCGGGGTTCATCGTCCGCGAAGAAAGTCGGATCTTCAGCAATTACCGTGCTGAAGGTGACTTGGGCGAATATCTCAAGCAACACAACCTGCCCGGGCTCGCAGGAATTGACACCNGAGCACTCGTGCGAAAAATCCGCACCGCGGGGGCAATGCGGGGAATCATTTCCACTATCGACTTGGATGATGCCAGCCTGATTGCCAAGGCGAAAGCGGCCCCAAGTCTGGTTGGACGAGACCTCGTTCAGGAAGTGATGTCGAAAGAGATCGTTTCTTGGGAAGAAAAGCTCGACGANTGGACCGAAACGGAGATTGGAATCAGTTCTGACGGCGAGCAAACGGGCAAGCATGTCGTCTGCGTCGATTTCGGAATGAAATGGAACATACCCCGACACTTTGCCTCACGGGGCAATCGCGTCACCATCGNCCCGGGAACCANCTCGGCGGANGAGATACTAGCGTTGGAACCTGANGGGATCTTTCTTTCCAACGGCCCTGGCGACCCCGAACCACTGACTTACGCNCACGAGACCATNGCGTCGTTGNTGGGCCGCACNCCAATCTTTGGCATCTGCCTGGGGCANCAGCTNCTTTCNCTTGCCTGCGGGGCAAAGACATTCAAGCTGAAATTTGGGCATCGGGGGGTCAACCAACCAGTTCTTGACCTGGAAACAGGCAAGGTTGAAATCACGACCCAAAACCACGGCTTCGCTGTGGAAGATAATTCTCTGCCGGATTGCCTCGAAGTCACGCACCGCAATCTGAATGATGACACGATCGCTGGCATCCGCCACCGTGAACAGCAGGCATTTGGGGTGCAGTATCACCCTGAAGCAGCTTCCGGACCACACGACAGCCACTACCTATTCAAACGCTTCCAAGAACAGTTTTCGCCCGTAGCCAGCTAGGCCAAGGCTAAGTGCTTAGCATGCAGCCTTGCTGTAGTGCGAGGGTGATCAACTTTGACCAAGTTGTTTTTAGAAAAACGGGACCGGCGGCTGAGCGGTTCACCCAGAGGGCGGCGCTTCCAATTAGTCGACCCGCGTGCACTGAAACGCACGGGACCGGCGTGTGAGCAGACCTGCGTGCTCGGAAACCTGCACCACTTTGAAGTCAGGACGCAACCTGAACACATCGTGCTCGATTACTGCCTGCTGACCCAAGGATTCCGCGTATCGCTCACTTTAACTTCTGTCTCAATGAACTTGGTGATCGCTGGTATCACGGCGGGAATATCTTTTACCAGCGAAGCATTCATCAGCGCGGTGTTGTAACGCTTGTATTCAAATCCTTTGGCGTCCCCTCCTCGCTGCAATTTTTTCTTGGACGCTTCGATCCGATTGGCGATCCGCTCAGCATCTTCAGCGTTCGGGCTTTCAGTTCCTGAGACCACCATGATGGGCAACTGCACCAACACAGATCGGCCTGAGAATATCGGGTCGATGGGAACACCCTTGGCTTGCTTGGTTGGCGAAATGAAAACCAATCCCTTCACGTCCCGCCCTTGTTTGATACGACCTACGGTTGGCCATTTCCAATCACGTGCAGCCCAATGGGCGGCCATCACACAACCTTCACCGACTCCAATGACAACCATTGCGTTGAGATTAAGACTTTCACTATCGTTCTCACCCTTGAGAAAGCTCTTTGCCTTCTCGAGGTCATATTTGACAATATTTTCAATGTCACGCTTTGACATTTTTGACGTGTCCATCTCGGCCTTTGTGCCCTTGCTAGTGAGCTGCTCGCGACTTCCGCCATGCCCCCGATAGTCGGGCACGAGGACAGCACAACCTGCGTCGCGAAGAGCAGAAACCAATTTGCCATACGGGCTTGCCTGCCCCTTCCACTCATGAACAAGCAGAACAGTCTTTGCAGCCTTTCCTTTGTTAGATGGCAAATAAAACGCACGCAGTCGCATCCCATCCTTGGTCTTCAACTCAACTGTGCGTAGCTTGGGTTCCTCGTCTTTATCATCCTGAGCACAGGCGATTGGCGCAAAAGCAATCGGTGACAATATCATCACCGAAACGAATAAAACAATTGCCCAACAACGCCGGCCCAAACGGTAAGCCGCACCATCATTCGTGGCTGCAAAGACTCGCATCCAACTTCCCTTCACACTGAGTACAAACATTTGGCGGACACTGAGCGCACCGCCTCTCTGTAAGAGTAAACACGAGGCATGTTCGGGTCAAATTAGCCAACTCACACGCTGCGTTTCTCGCATGTATTCAGTATACTATATGGGATCCTCTTCCCCCTCTTCATACTTCCCGAAGGTGCCTCGTGTCGGTACGCCAGCCCTCTATCCTCGTCACATTCCTAACGATCCTTGCAACCGCGATCCCTTGCGACACGCAGGCACAGCGAAACCTGACGGACATCCCTGAGCCTGACACTGCTGCCGAACTGGAAGCAATGCAAGTTGACGACGCAGCGGCGCTTAATCTTTTTGCATCTGACCCGGACATCAGCAAGCCGATCCAGATGAATTTCGATTCCACTGGCGGTCTCTGGGTCGCGAGCAGCGAGGTGTATCCGCAGATCAAGCCGGGAGAGACGGCCAATGACAAGATCATTGTACTACGAGACACCGATGGTGATGGCGTTGCAGACAAACGCACAGTCTTTGCAGATGGCCTATTGATTCCTACCGGCGTTGCCCCTGACAGCCCCCACTCGGCGTATGTCGTGGACAGCACACGCCTTCTTTACCTGCAAGACACTGACGGCGATGGGCGGGCCGACAAGAGACGAGTTGTCCTGAGCGGCTTTGGAACCGAAGACACTCACCATCTCGTACACACGCTGCGAATTGGCCCCGACGGATGCCTGTACTTCAATCAGTCTATCTATATCCACAGTCATGTGATTACTCCCTATGGCACACGGCATCTTGATGGAGGAGGAATCTGGCGTTACCGACCGTCAACAGGACAGTTGGAAGTAGTGAGCAAAGG
>PAUV01000077.1 GCA_002712845.1 Rhodopirellula sp.
CTCACTCGCTGAGTGGGAAACTACAGATGGTAAGTTGCCCAGAGGCACGCAGCCTTAAACGGAGTTGCGGTGAATGCATAACAAGGCGTTGCACCCGACCGCCAAAACGCTTTGTCAAATGGAACAATCCGCCGGCGGCGGGTGAACTTAAGCGTTATCTGACTGAATCCCAACTGACACAAGGATGAAACATGGTTCTTCGCACTGCCTTTATCTGCATAGCTCTCGTAGTCGCTTGCTCGCTTTACGCCGTTGGTAAACCAACTGCGGACGGAGCGGACCATTCGGCTGGGGACGACTCCGACGCTTTGGTGCTTGTCATGTCGTTGGATCGAAAAACTATCTCGGTTTGGACACCGGTAAACTCGTGCTTCAAGCATTTGCGATTTGACACGCCGCTCGACCCTCCGAATGTTTGGATTGAAAACGGTTTCTGCTGTATGCGTCGTGGCGGCACCTTCTATGCTATCAATGGTTCGTCGCCGAACTGGACGCAGATCACACTGAACGACGAAGAAATGGAGACCCTTGCGATCAATTCGCACCATATCGTTGCGAGCACCGAACGCGGCACGTTTGTTTACGGTGCTAAGGCTGTGCATTGGTCCGGCGTGTCGGTCAGCGGCGATGACATTCCGATAGACAAAACCAACGGATAACAAAATGTTGCACACGGAGTCGCGGGTCGTGCGGCTTTCAAAATCAGTATCGTTCGCCGCGACCCGGTGAACGGTGACGTTATCCGACTCTGGTTTCTGTTTGCACTGGAGCTTTTTTTACGAGTTTTGGGTGTTTCTCTTCCGAAAACGTCGAAAAACCAGTGAGAACCTGCATTTTGGAGCTTCCCCCACCGATCCTGAGTGCATACTATTGTGTCAACACATGTTATTACACATGTGCCCACAAGGAGCATCGCAATGACAACAATCAAAGTTCGAGAAATTGGCAATTCTTTAGGCGTAGTTCTCCCGAAGGAATTGATTGCACGTTTGCGGGTCTCTAAGGGCGATCAGCTCTTTGTCCAGGAGACTGTAGATGGTCTTCGGTTAACTGCCTACGATCCTGAATTCCAAAAGCAAATGGAAATTGCAAAAATGGTGATGCAAGAAGATCGTGACGCACTGAGGGCACTCTCAAAGTGATCGAACCGGAGTGGGTTAGGCTAGACGTTGTAGTGGCAATCCATGCTGCTCAATTAGCAGAGCATGGAGGGTTAGATGGCGTGCGGGACCAAAACGGATTGGAGTCTGCACTTGCCAGTCCGCAAAATTTGGCCGCCTACGGAGATCCGAAACCTGATATCGCGGCGTTGGCGGCGCAGTACGCGTTCGCCATCGCTCGCAAACAAGTCTTCATTGATGGGAACAAAAGGACTGCTCTCGTTGTCTGCAGAACATTTCTACTGGTAAACGGCCAAAATTTGATCGCAACGAATGAGGAAAAATACCATGCGATGATTAAACTGGCCGAGGGTTTGACTGACGTCGATCAGATGGCAGAATGGGTTCGCTCTCACATAAATAATTCGTAATGAACACGAGTCCACAACGTCGCTAAAAATACGTTGCACACGGAGTCGCGGGCCGCGCGGCTTTTTCTGCTTTCTTCGCTGGGGAACTGATTCCACCCGATTCTTTCCGTTTGCACCTTTCTCGATCCCAGATTCCATGGCCAAGCTGATCGCTGGGTAGGTGCAGGCGCTTCCGCGCGGGATTGTATGTGACGTTGTCTTTGCCCTGAAGTCGCCAGCTTGCCAAGCTGAGTTGTCATTGCGGGCTTGCTTGGTTTTTTTGTAATTTCCCCGAAGGGAAAGCATCGTGCTCCGCGTGCATGCCCGGAAGCCAGCATGGCATGAATCGAGCATGCAGCGACGCTGGATTCTGTGAAATTCAGGAGTGATCGATGCTCTGTTTCCTCTGTGTTCTTGATGGCTGTTTATGCCAGAAACTTCTCCAGTTCCTTACGTTCAGTCGAGGATTCAAGATGATGATGTTTGATGCGGCAGTTAGATTGGGTACACGCCGGATCTGGGGCGGAGTCCTTGTGGGTGCATTCACGCTCGTCGTGGGGCTGAGCAACTGTGCCGTGGAAGCGGACGAACTCTTGCCTGTGGGTGACGAGTCAGGCGTAGCGTCTCCACAAGGTCAGTCGGCATCGGTAAGTGATCATCAAGCATCTCAGCCTAGTGATGAAAAGCATTCAAAGGGAAGCGAGGCTTCCGCAATTAGGCGAACGGAACAAGCCGTGCGAGTCGCAGCGTTGCCGCGCCAAGAAGAAAAAGCAGATCGTCTATTGTTTAACGCACCGATATTGAAGCCTATTGAAAGGTTGGGGGCAAACGACAGCGGTGTCATTGCAATCCGAATCAATCAATTGTTGAGCCATCCGGTTTTGGGTACTCGTGTCAGCAATAGGGTCGATCCTATGTTGGATTCAGGCTGGAAGATGTTGGTGGGTCGTGGGACTGCGCCGCCTCGCGCTGCGATTGGGATTACCTTGGAAAATATCGATCATTTGATCGGCTCAATGTTCTTTTCTTTCTCAAAGAAGAAAGGTGAGCCAGGATCAGATAAGAATTCATCTTTTAGTCTTGGCATGACCGCCGGGCTCGTCTTTCTCGACAAGCCTGTGAATCATGATGCGATTCGTAATGCCATTAACAAGGGACCCTTCACTGCATTACTCGATCATGTTTTAGTCGATGGTGCGGTCACCAAAGAACTGGTCTTAAAGTCATCTGCGAATGAAGGTGACTCAAGCATGCAGGCTTGTATTCAGAGAGGTTGGCAAGTTGTGGACGGAGGAATGGTGACGGCTTCCATTGCCTTGCCGAAGACGTTGGGATATATCGAAAATGAACGCGATCAGCATATCGATGACATCTTTGCACGTGCGGCCAGCATGGCAGTTGGGGTAGATGTCCAAGACGCTGGTCCCGCTGAGTTCCGGGTTGTCTTCGTTCCTGTTGAGGGAAAAACCTGTGCCGACCTGAAGCAGGCGTTGACTGCTGGTATGGATCTGCTGAAAAGCGAAATTGCCTCGTCGTCTGGAAATGGTCAAAGCGTTCCGAACCAAGCGGTACTCGTGACGCTGCAGCAAACGCTCGATGCTTTGCAAATGAAATCCATAATCTCAGAAGAACTGGGCAGCCGTGATTATGTAGAACTCACTTTTCGAGTGCCCCTCGATGTATTGATGTTTCCTTTGTAGTTCAACTCTGGGCAGGGTGGCTAAGTTCAACAATAGAATAGTGGTTTTCCTCAAGCCTTTGTCTTTGCCTCAAATTGCAATTCCGATTATTTGAGTGCACGCGGGATCCGTGGGTCGATGAAACTGCTTGTAGAATCGTTTGGTGATTCGTTTACGTGTTAGGAAGTTCAGTTTCGGATTTGTTTTCTTTGCAAAGGGGGTGGACAGCTCTTATCTCGCCAGTCAGTGCGAGGTGGTTGCTGCACACAAGGCAGTATTTCAACGGACAATATTGTTCCACGGACATAGCCTTGTTACTGAAAAGCTAGTCTTTCAAAGTTCAATTTCTTCCCCGCCGGCAATTGTCAGCATTGCCTTCAAGTTCTCATTTGTCATCTTTGATTTTGTGAGGGTGCGAACCGACCCATCAAGCATCAATGCTGTGGCGGTTTCCCGGTCTCCGAAGACGTCGGAGACGGGGTTCTCATCTGAAATCACCCATGGCTCGGGATTTGCCCATGCGGTGGCGGCCGAATCTGGCGCGTCGATGACGGCAATCGTATTGGACAACCCGTCAGTTATATTTCGGAATTTTCTCGGGGGTCCATCACCTTCCCACAGCGAGCCCTTCAGGACAGGAGCTCGGAACGTGGTCTTCGTCGCTTCTGATTTCACGTTGGCATAGAGTGGAATGAGTGTGGCTGCCACCATCTGGTTTGACGCGGCATTCCATGGCTCTTTCAGGTTGAATGCTTCATAGACGGCTTGTTGCTCAATGAGTGGAAGGATTGCTACACGCCAGCTCTGTAAGGGCTTGCCTGCCGGGTCGGTGAAACACCGTGGTGGCAAGTGCCCATGAATTGCGTGGTAATTATGTGTTGCAAGCCCGATTTGTTTGAGCGAGTTCATCTTTTGTTGCGCCCTTGCTGGTGAAGGTGCGGTTGTAAGGAGTGCAAGTAAAGGCTCGATGGCGACGTCCAAGGATAGAAGATTGTCGGCTGTCGTCATTTGAACGTGTTTCTTGATCGGGCCCGCTAACGCAAGTGATGTTGAGATGGCATTCTGAACACGCGTTACCGCTTCTTTGCTGAACATGTTGATTTGGATCTGTAACGCTGGTTCCGGTGGCAGGTCGGCTGAGGCCACGATCCAACGAATGTCTTGCACCATGGCTCGTGGTGAAATTGCAACGGGGAAGGTAGGGGGCATTTTGTCCGGCCACAGATCAATCAGGTCGCGACGTGTCTCAGCGGGCAGTGAGAAAATTACTTTATGTGTTAAGTGATTCTTGGCAGTTTGCGCTTCTTTTAGGGCGTCTCTTTGTGGTTGGGCAGTTTGGGTCGCACGCTTGGCTGGTTCGCTGTTGCCAATCAGGACAAAGCTCTGCCCGTCCTCGTTAGCGGCTGATAGTTTCTGGATTTTCAGTGATGATGTTGTTTGCCCCTGTTGTTGAGCGAAGGTTTCCAGTGCCGCTTGCACCTGGTCTGGTTTCTTGCATGGCAGGACGAGCAAAGGGCTGATTCCATTTAGGCCCCCATTCAGTTGGAGACGCCAGAGCATATCTCCAATGGAACCTACGGTGGCAATGAGGTAACCCTTCTCAACACCAGCTTGCATCAAGGCGTCAACGAGGTCACGTATGCTGACAGCGAGTTCGGGCGGGAACTTCTCGCCGCTTAACTTTTCCAGAAGGGCCCGGTTTGCGGTCAGGTCAAGTGAGGTAATGTCGACTTCTACGGTGAGACATACGTCTTGTCCGATAAAGCTCTCAATGCTCACAGGATTTTCAGAAGTGGGGGGTGGATTCTTTTGCAGGCTGTTGTCTTGCGAGTGTGCGTTCTGTAAACCTAGTGCGAGCGTTAACAATATTACTGCGTGTCGAATCATGGTGTCCCTTTCAGTGTGATCGTAATTTTTGTTTTGAGGTCACCATGCCGCGTTGGGGATCTTTGAATGGTGGCCGTTGTCGGACTGCTGCGTATGTAGGCAAAGTCTTTCTGTGTGATCGGGTCTGGAAGAGCTGGGACAGGGCGAAGGTTCTCGATAGTCTTTGGCAATTCACCGGTCTGTTTCGCATGCATCCGCAACGCTTCCAATGTCTGTAATAAATTGTGTTTCTGTATGCCTCGCAGTTCTGCCGCAGTCACTGAATCAAAAGCGGGTAGGATCTGCATGAGAATCATCTTTGCCAGGCCTGGAAGCGAATCCTGGGTAAGATTCACAAATTTGTCTCTTTCGTCGCTGTATTTCTCGCTCAGGTAATCGGGCAAGTAAGACCAGGCAATCCATGCGTCTCTCGTTCGTTTGGCCTCTAGCACTGTTGCTCTGAGTACACACTCGCTATTTGAAAGTTCTTCGATTCGGTTCTTCCATTGATCAGTTTTGGCGAGTAATTGCCTTGATTGCTCGGCGACTGCGATGGGCAAGGTGCCCATCAAAAGCATGGTAGTGGGTGCTTCCAGCGGTTGGATGGTTTGGGATAGTGCAGTATTGGACTCCATGAGTTCGCGAAGTTTACTGCGGGCCAGTTCCTCTCCAATCGGGGCGTCTGGAAGCTTGCCAACCGTTTTGATCATGCGTGAAACGAGTGAGCCTTCGAACTCGATCGCCTCTTGTGTCTCATAGATGTGTTGCGCTGGAACGGAGGCGAGGGCCCAGTAGAAATTAGGCGGGTCTCCTTGCGTGATTGCATCTTCAATGACTTCCTGCATCACAGATGCGATTGCCTGTCCCACCAAACGCGAAATTAGGAAATGTCCGCGTGTTCCAGTGATATCTGCAAGACGGAAACCGAGTCGGCAATCATCAATCATGTCGTCCCAGCGGTGCTCGGCTGCAGCAACTCTTGCCCGCAGGGCGAGCACTCGACTCAGTTGTCGAGCTTCTTGCATCTCAGGTAGCAAAGTGCCATACAGTTCAGGCACAGTAAGATCTTGCAAGTGGAGTTCGTAGTCAGTTCGCATGAGCGATTCGCCTCGCTTTAATTCATTAAGCGCAAATCCATATTGGCTGAGGTATTTTTTCACCTTAGCAATGGGCAACTGGGCAAGCGGCATCGTTTGCCAATCTTGGATTTCATTGCGATCGGTTGTTCCAGCATCAGAGTTGCTTGATTCCAAATTGGAAGCTTGGATTGTCAGGATGATGGCTCTGCTGATGATGGCATCGACACTCGCGTTTCGCCGTGTTTCAGGAGCAGGCCAAAGTCGGTAACGTAACAGTGGGTCAGGGGCTCCTGCTGGCGTAATGGTGACCTGAATCTCGGTACCAGAGGTGTCTTCCTGCTGCGGCTTGCCCTCTGTATTCTCGCCGTCTGTCTCAAAGGCTGGTGAGACCAATGTTTGGGCCACGAGCGACTGAGGCTCAAGCGTAAAGTTGCCGGCAAGCATAAGAGCAAACAAACCAGGTAAGCATGTTCCAGTGAACTTCAGTTTGGTCATTGAACGGTTTCCAGACTGTTGAAGTACTTGAGTAACGCGCGGGGAGTTGGGACGAACTGGGGAAAGGTGTTGATGTTTTCGGAGTTCCGGAGTGAAGCATTCTTTCTTAGGTTGGCACTGATGGCCCCATCGAGCGTCGTTACAGTATCTTCTGACTGAGATAACGAGGTTCCGTGTCCGATTGAGAGCATCGAAAGGTCGTGTTGGTTGCCGGCGACCGTCGGGTTGCGTTCCTGGTAAGGAAACAGAGTTTGTGCCCATTGTCCCAGTTCACGCGTGATGGGAGCTTGTTTAGCCAAGACGGAACCTCCGTTGTTGCCAGCAGGTATTGCACCTGCAAGTTCAGGTTTGGGGGCATAGTCACGCTCCGGAGACTCGTTGGGANTGATGACATCCTGTGGTNTGGGCCGTGTGTTTGCAGGGTGTGCTTTCACCGGACTCTCTTGGTCTGGTGATTGCTCGNCAGATTGCTCGGCAGATTGCTCGGCAGATTGATCGACAGATTGATCGACGAGGCGATTCATTACGCTGCTGTTTACTGCTTGATTGGCACCGGCGTAAAAACTGGCGGGTGCTACCAATGCCAGTGTCACCAGACATGCTGCAATGATTGAGGAGGGACGGAAACTCGTGGACCCCGCATTTTCTTCGCCACCGGCTTTGAATCCAGCTGCGTAGAAGACTCTCCGAGGGTCCATGCCGCTAGAGGCAGGTGCCAGACTTGTGAGTTGATCGGTGAATTCTTGGGAGTCATTAATGTTCATGAACCAGACTCGTTGTTGCTGACTTTGGGATGTCGCTAAATTTTGTTTTTAAAGTTTCAATGCCACGTTGAAAGTTGCGGTGTGCTTTGGCACGTGACCCGCCGACGACTTTTGCAATGGCATCAAAAGTCATGCCGCCCCACAAATGCATGACGATGATCTCTCTACCAGGGGAATCGATTTCCCGTAGAGCAGCAGTGATCTTTTTCGCATCGAGTTTTTGATCGACAAGTTGGATGTCGCAGGCAAACCACGCCACGTTGGTGCGGTTGTTCTCTCTCGCTCTTCTGCGCAGGTGACTACGCCGCCATTGCAGCAGGCGATGACGCGTGACTTTCACTAACCACGCCATCGGATCGTCTGGTAGTTGCTTCTGAGACGCGAGGGCAATAAACGCCTCCTGCACAGCATCCTCTGCCGGTCCACCGATGGATCTTGCAATCAGCAGCAGACGGTCTGCGTGCTGATCCCATGCTTCGGTGAGTTGGTCCGGGTCGAGCAATTTGTTCTCCAACAATTGTCAGCCGTGCGAAAATTCCGCAACTGATATCAAGGATGTCACCACAAAGCGGCCATCTCAGAGATTCTAGATTGTTTTCCACAAATGGTGAAAAAATCACATTAACCAGAAAACAGCCTTTTTCGTCGTGAATAAGAAGCAGCCGTGGGATGGGCAACGTGGAAAAACACTTTGCTGGTCATGCAATGACTCATCAAGCATGCAGGTTTTGGGTCGCAAATGCACAGTGAGGACATTGCATGTATCTCGCCGTTTCCTGTCAGCATGGTCACACACGGGATTGCCAGAGCAGCGGTGCCTGCGTTGGTAGCGCCGATCGACAGCCCGGAGGCGCACAGCCGTAGCCAATTCTAGAAGAGTGTGTAGATAAAGGGGCCAGCACCCGTGGCTCCGAGAGTCACAAGCAAGCCGATCAAGCCAAAAACCAACAGGATTGGGATGAGCCACCACTTTTTGTTTTCAGTGATAAAAAGAGCGAACTCCTGAAACAGCGACAACGGTTTCTCGTCGCCCGCCTGCTCAAACTCGTTTTTTTCTTCAGATGGGGGCATGCTGAGTTTCCACTTCGTTTGGCTTTGTCACCGACGGATTAAGACTGCCGGTAGTAGGTGCTGGCACTTGCTGGTTGCTTTTTCTCTTGCCAGTAACTCGATGACGACTTAAGCCGCTTCAATTGCAGAGCATCACGTCCCGTGACTCGAAACGCAAGACTCAATGGAAGGAATAGGCCAAAGTAGATCATGATCATCGACAATTCACCCACGACAAGCCCGATCGGAGAGGTGATGACCATCAGAGTCAGGAAGATGGGCTTGATACTTGTAGGATGTGAAAACGCAGCCACGGCTAACGTGAGTCCTAGAATACAGAGGCCCAGGATGGCAAGCGTGGTTCCGCCCCAAATCCATCCCAAGGCTGGCAGCATCACCATACAGACTCCGCCGAATTGTCGGAGCTGTCGATCAGTGGGTGACCAATTGAGTTCAATCAGTTTCATGGAGGTGGAATTTTCAATCGAGAGGAAATTGTGTCAGGTGCTGCTGTCGTTCTGTCGCGGTGGTGATTTTTGACTGCTCCGTTTTCAGCAATACGTAGCGACCGACTACCAATGCATCCATTTCCGTTGTCATGAAACACTGAAATGCTTGCTGTGGGCTACAAACAATGGGCTCACTCCTGACATTGAAACTGGTGTTGATGATCACGGGGCATCCGGTCAGTTGGTAGAAAGCCGTCATGAGCTGATGCATCAGCGGATTGCGTGCTGCGTCAATCGTCTGAATGCGAGCCGAGTGGTCGACGTGGGTTACCGCTGGGATGGTAGATCGAGGGTAATTCAGTTTGTTGATGCCGAACGCTTGCTGTTCTTCAGGTGGTTGCTTCGTTCGTATCTGCTGCTGAACCGGAGCGACCATCAGCATGTACGGGCTTTGATGTGAAGCGTCCAATTCAAAGTAATCTTGTTTGTATGAATCGAGCACCATTGGCGCAAACGGACGGAATGACTCGCGAAACTTGATCTTCTGGTTCATCACTGATTGCATTTCAACACTCCTGGCATCGCCAAGGATGCTTCTTCCTCCCAAGGCGCGTGGGCCAAATTCCATTCGTCCCTGAAACCAACCGACCACGTTCTGTTTCGCGATCAATGCTGCCACTGTGTCGCACAGTTCCTGGTCTGATTCGAAATGCTGGTAAACCGCTTGCTCGTTTTGTAGGCATTCTTTGACCTGCACATCACTGTATTGCGGTCCAAGAAAAGACCCTTGTTGCGCATCATGTGGATCGACGATTCTGGGTTGATCGAGAAGTTGATGCCAGATGAACATGGCATTACCCAGTGCACCGCCGGCGTCACCTGCCGCCGGCTGAATCCAGATCTCATCAAAGGGACTTTCACGAAGCAGGCGGCCATTGCCCACACAGTTCAGAGCGACCCCACCTGCCAGAACGAGGTTGCGGCAGCCTGTTTGCGCATGAACATGACGTGACATGCGAAGCATGATTTCTTCAGTCACCGCTTGGACGGAGGCGGCGAGGTCCATTTCACGCTGAGTGATCTCCGATTCCGGAGTTCTCGGCGGGCCGCCAAACAGCTGATGGAACTTGCGCGAGGTCATTGTCAGACCTTGGCAGTAATTGAAGAAGCTCATGTCCATGTGAAAGGAACCATCTTCCTTGACATCCATCACATGATCCAAAATCAGCGATCGGTATTTTGGTTCACCATAGGGCGCGAGCCCCATTAATTTGTATTCCCCGCTGTTGACGCGAAAACCGGTGTAGTAGGTCATCGCGGAGTACAGCAGTCCCAGAGAATGGGGAAAGCGGATTTCATGGCTCAACTCAATCTTGTTGCCGCGGCCAGTGCCAAAACATGCTGTTGACCATTCCCCCACACCATCAAGAGTCAGAATCGCGGCTTCTTCAAAGGGAGATGGAAAGAACGCGCTGGCTGCATGCGACTCGTGATGGTCAGTGAAGACGTATCGTCCTGAATATCGCTGATCAAGTCCTCGCCCGAGTTCTCGAGGCAGGTGCAGTTTTTGTTTCAACCACAGGGGGATCGCCTGACGGAACGAACGGTAACCCGATGGTGCAAAAGCGAGATAAGTTTCAAGCAACCGCTCAAATTTGCTGACAGGTTTGTCGTAGAATCCCACGTAGTCAAGTTGCTCAGGCGTAAGGCCTGCTTCTTTCAGGCAATACTCCACCGCCTGTTGCGGAAAGTTGTGGTCATGCTTTTTGCGTGTGAACCGTTCTTCTTGAGCGGCCGCAATGATTTTTCCGTCCACTACCAGAGCGGCAGCAGAGTCGTGATAGAAGGCCGAGATGCCGAGGATGGCCGTCATGAGTTGCTCGTGTGCGGAGTGTCACCGCGGACAGTTGAAAACGGTGTTGTCGCGTTGAATATTTCATCTACGCTGAAATTTACCTGTCTCCTCGGTGGGCGAACAGTCTAACGCCTAGTNTTGCGTATCACCAAGTCAGAATTGTTGGANGTCCCTTCGNAACGCCTCGCNGTTAGTTTAAAGCGTTGGCAATCGCATGAACGTCACGCTTTCTCATTGCACGCGAAGGACGTGGGTATATCCCTTTCGTTGGTTTAACCGCCTCACGCGATGTGCCTCGTCGGTTCGCCACGAGTCGGTTCGCCACGAGTCACTTCGCCACAAGTCAGTCGTTCCAGAAGGTTGATTCTGCGGTGGGCGAATAGGTGATGTCCAAGTGGGGAGTGGTGATCGGCTTTTCGCCATCAAAAAGGCTCTGAACGCCACCAATCACCATGCCTGACGTCAAAAGTGTGCGTTCCACGGGGTAAGGGGATTTTTTCTCGAGCATCATTGTTTCGATGTGCCTTGCCAGCGGGTTGAAAAAGTCAGCCGTGGTTGACCCATGGCTTGGCATGGGCAAATACATTTGACAAGAAACCAATTTNCCATCTTTTGACATGCCTGCGTAGTTGAAGTCTCTAATTCCNGTGAGCAGCATCGTGGTACGCAGCCCATCGTTATGTTCCACAATGTATCCGACTGATTTTGGCATATTGGTTCGCAGCCAATCCATCGAGACGGGAGCCGTGGGGAAGCCGTCTTTGACAGGGAGGTTGTGGCTTCGCGTGAGCGCCGACACGATTAATTTGCGGGTGGTCTGGCAGTCCTCAGCATCAAGGCGTTTCCAGAGGTTCTCATCACGTAAAGCATGAATCCGTTTGACACCTGTCTCTCCACCATTTCTTCGCTCAGACATGCACTGAGCCGTTTCAAGAGCGTGAATGTCGTAGCTGTCGGTGCCGCCGTAAGCAACGCAAACACTCTCTTGCAAGGGAGTTCCAAGTGGCATGTCGATCGCGGGCATGCGGCGGGTGACTGGGAGCGAGGATCCTGCCATAAATGCGAAGTCGAGCCGACGTGAGTCCTCGACCATTTCGACGCACTCGTCCCAATCGGTCGAGAGATGCTTGTCGTTGAATACGGGGACACTGCGGCCACTGTCTTCGAAGACCTTGACCACTTTTTTGAACCAGTCGTACCGAGGGTACAAATGCTGCCCCTTCTCATTGGTAGGGTAATCACCGTGTTCCCCAATCAAGACGACGCCATCGACAGCGAGTTTGCTGCCGCCAAGAGTGAGTGCTTCTTCGATGGTNGGGTACGGTTTTAGGCCGTGTCGTTTCGTCCTGCTTTTGGCGAGATCCTCTTCGGGGAATTGGTCAACAAACACCGAAGCTACGTCAATGCGGGGCTTTTGCCATCCTCCTTTCCACGTGTAACCAAGCGTATGGCGGTCGAGGAAGTGCTGTGCATGCGAGTGCCGTCGNACAACAGTGCCAAGAAACGCGATTTTAGGCCGACGCNTCGTTTGAGTCGGTGTTGCGGAAACCTCACNGGCTTTGAATGGTGCTGACAGGGGAGTNGCCAGCAGGGCGCTGCCTAGACCAGCAGTTTTCAGAAAGCGACGACGTTCCATNGTGTGACCGTGGTGGGCGTAATGGGGAGTGGGCGTAATGGGGGGGGCGTGTGTGTGCCTGAATCAGGTAGGCAATGCGCGGCAATACTTGACTGAATTGCCAAGCCTCAGTTTACGAGTTTTGCGAGGGTGCGTGGGAATCCAGATTTTGCAGTGCCGATTGTGATCTTTGCCCGCCTGTTTTGCGGTGACCTGTATCACCCTTCCCACGATTCACCCTTCCAGCGGATGACTCGCTGGATCAGCTCAGAAACTCCCTGCGAGAATAGGTCAAGCAATTGCTCGCCCTTGCGAGCCGATGCNTTTGCCGGTGCACCAATGTGGCCCACTTGTGAGCGGTCCAGCATGGTCCAGGCTCGTTGAGCAGGCTGGAACGAGTTGCCCGGTAGGACTGCTTTCACCTTCTCATGTTGCTTGACGAGATCGGGTCGGAGGTGCAGGATCATCGACGTTTCCCACTCACACGCGTGTCCCATTTCATCTTGTTCCAGATCGGCAATCGAGTCTTGTGTGGGCTGTGCAAGATTCCAGTAGGTTGCGAACAAAAGCAGCAGGTCTTTACGTTCGCGGTACTGTTGCCGAGTTTCAAACATTGCCTGACGCCCGGGGACATCGTTGCCGCCATGCCCGTTGATCACCACGATACGGCGGAATCCGTGCGTGATGAAGTTGTCTACGAGACCCATCAGCATGTCGATCCAAAGCNTTGGCTCTGCCGAAACTGTCCCAGGAAAGTCGAGATGATGGTGTGAGTTCCCGAGCCATGTCAGTGGAAGCAGCAAAGCACTGTTTTTGAACGAGGGGTGAGCCTGTTCAATGATGGCATCAAGCAGCAAACTGTCGGTAAACACTGGCATGTGGAGTCCGTGTTGCTCCAGTGCGGCAACAGGCACAATGACCGGGGTGTCGCGATCCAGACGGTCGACGTCTTGCCAGGTAAGTTCAGAAAGAAGCATCGATCTGCCAAAGGAAATGAGTGNANGCANGTAATTGGCTNAANGCGACAAAGGCTTGTCTAAAGCAGGATGTCTTTGACGGGTTTGTGTGGTTCGACACCCGTGAGCCGATAGTCGAGGCCCTGATAACGGTAGCTGAGTTTTTCGTGATCGAGTCCCATCAGGTGCAGGATCGTGGCNTTGAGATCATGCACATGAACACCGTAGCGGTCACGGTCGATAATGTTGTAGCCCCACTCATCGGTCTCACCGTAGCTCATTCCTCCACGGACTCCACCCCCTGCCATCCAGAGTGAAAAACATCGTGGGTGATGATCGCGACCATAGCTGCTTTCGTTGCCGCCCTGCCGGTAAACTGTTCGCCCGAATTCACCACCCCAAATGACCAGCGTGTCATCAAGCATGCCACGTCTTTTCAGGTCCATGACCAGGGCCGCCGAACCCTGATCCACTTCTTTCGCCAGTTTCGGGTGCCGACCAGGAAGTCCTCCATGGTGATCCCAACCACGGTGATAAATCTGAATGAAACGCACACCGCGTTCAGCCAGTCGTCGCGCAAGTAGGCAGTTGGCTGCATGTGTTCCAGGAATCTTTGCATCGGGACCGTACAGGTCAAGTGTTTCCTGTGATTCGTCACTGACATTCGTCAGGTCGGGAACAGAGGTCTGCATGCGATATGCCATTTCATAGGCTGAAATGCGTGTGTCGATTTCGGGGTCTCCCACGGAATCNCGCCGCAATTGATTCATTTTGGCGATGGAATCGAGAAAACGACGGCGGTCATTCGGGTCGGCGCCCGTTGGGTCATTGAGGTAAAGNACCGGGTCGCCTGACGAACGAAGCTTGACTCCCTGGTGATTCGATGGCAGCAAGGCGCTGCCCCAAAGACGGGCGTAGAGAGGCTGAGCTTGGGGGTCAGTNTTCTTGTCTAACATGACAACGAATGCCGGAAGGTCAGCGCTCTCACTTCCAAGACCGTAGCTTAGCCATGCACCCAAACTAGGTCGCCCCGGTTGTTGGTGGCCGGTCTGAAAGAACGTGATTGCTGGGTCATGGTTGATGGCTTCGGTGTACATCGACCGGATGATGCAAATGTCATCAGCGATCTTTCCATGCCATGGCAACAGGTCGCTGATCCACTGACCTGACTTACCATGTTGGCGGAACGGCATGAACGATTTTGCAACGGGAAAAGAAGACTGGCGTGAGGTCATTCCGGTCAGTCGTTGCCCATTCCTGATCGAGTCGGGCAGGTTCTGTCCGTTAAGTTTCTCAAGTGAAGGCTTGTAATCAAATGTGTCGATCTGCGAAGGCGCACCCGATTGGCACAAGTAAATCACTCGCTTGGCTTTGGCTGGAAAATGAGTTGGCCCCGGTTGGCCCGGGCCATATCCAGGCCCGTTGTTGGCAGCCAGAGAAGAGCCTGCCGCGGCTGAATGGGGGTTCAGTAAAGANGCCAACGCTGCNGCGCCCATCCCNCCACGTGCAAAAAAATGACGCCGGTTGGTCAATAGCTGCGATTCGAGCAGTTCGTTTGATTGCAGGTGCGGGTTCATAGCTGAATTCGAAAATTGGTAGTTGATGAGCAACGCGAACGAGCGTGAGACTGCAGTAAGGCAGCAAACGGTGTCGGAATTTGGCGGAGAGGGTCAGGGCTTCGTTACAAATTCACTTAAATTCATCATGACCCGGGCAACCGATGTCCAGGCAGCAAGTTCAGCCGGCGGCAGGGACGAATCAACCTCCGATTCGCCGACGGCAAGTAATTGTTCCGCTGATTCAGGAGCTGATTTGTATTGCTCTCTGCGAGCATTCAATTCCGCCAGCAACACAGTGGACTCTTGTGGGGTGGGGCGGCGTGTGTGGCAACGTTGAAATCCTTCACGAATTCTTTCCGTGTCATCGTCAGCTGATCCGAGCATGCGGCCCGCCAAGTGTCGAGCAGCCTCGACGAACTGCGGGTCATGCAACATCACAAACGCTTGTAAGGGCGTATTGGTCCGCGAACGGCTGATTTGGCAGTATTCACGTTCGGGAGCATCGAAGGCGGCCATGGACGGCGGCGGGACTGTGCGTTTCCAGAAGGTATACATGCTTCGTCGGTATAGCTTTTCCCCGCTGTCTTGTTTGTACGTTCGTGAGTATCCGGGGCGATTGTTTATTTCCTGCCACAGGCCCGTTGGGTGGTAGGGGAAAACACTGGGGCCACCAACACGCGTGGACAGCAGGCCGCTGGCAAATAATGCGCTGTCACGAATCACTTCCGCGTCCAAGCGTAAACGCGGTCCACGGGAAAGTAAGCGGTTCTCTGGGTCTTGCTGCAGTGATTCCTCGCTGGTTGCACCGGATTGCCGATAGGTGGAAGACATGACGATTTGTTTCACCAAGCCTTTGATATCCCAACCGGACTCCACAAAGTTGACTGCTAGCCAGTCAAGTAAGTCGGGATGGCTTGGCCAGTCCCCTTGCGAACCAAAGTCTGCTGCTGTTTTCACGAGGCCAGTGCCGAAAAACTGTTGCCAGAAACGGTTGACCGTCACGCGTGCAGTCAGTGGATGATTTGGCATCACAAGCCACTTTGCGAGTCCCAAACGGTTCCGCGGGAACTCTGCTGGCATTGGAGGAAGCGCCTTCGGTGTTGCCGACTGGACCTCTTCGCCCAAGTGGTCATATTCCCCGCGGATCAAGATATGCGTTTTTCGCGGCGTCGGTAGTTCATTCATCACCATGGTGGCTGGATAACCCGTGCTCAACTGGGTTTGCTGTTTTTCCAGTTGCTGCAATTCGGCGAGTGCTTCTCGTACTTCCGCCGAACCCTGCGTGATCAGCCACCAGTCCCTCAGTTGTCGGGTTTCAGCTTCGTTTCTCTTGTCGATGGGTTTGCCAATGATATTGCCAAGAGCGATGGGGGCGGGCGGGTTTTTGGACCGATGCAGCGCTGTTCGGAAACGTGCAATTTGGTGGGATCCGCCGAACTCGTGCTTCATTCGCACGCGAAGGATAGTTCCCGCAGCAAATCCAACTGGTTCTTTGAAAGAAAATACGGCTGTGCGATCTTCGATCTTACTGTTTCCATCGACTGCCCAACCTGTGCGATCGACCTTTCCATCGATCGCGAGGTTGATGGAATAGTTTGCCTGAGAGTAGTCTGCATCTGCTGTGGCGATCTGCACTTTCTGGAAGGTGTTGGGTTGGTCTGCTGAAGCAACTTCGATCTCGATCTCGCTGAGAACAAAGTTGCCGTTGCTGCCGCGCCCAGCACCGCCGTTAACAGTTGATGCGTCGCGTAAAGCTTCTATTTGAAGGGCGCTGATGGTCGTTTCATCACTATTGATGACAAGCTCGTACGTGTCACTGGGAATATTGGGACCTGTAAGCAGAACACTTTTATCCTCCTTGATGTTGAAATCCGCTTTGCCCTTCGATGTCATCTTGTCGGGCACCACAACCAACCAGTGGTTTTCAGTCGGAGGTGCCTGTTGCAGTTGATTCCATGTGATGCCGGCATGCTTCGCTGCCTGTTTGAGTTTCTGATCTGTTGCCTCAATG
>PAUV01000078.1 GCA_002712845.1 Rhodopirellula sp.
GCTGCTTGTTCGTGCAGCGGGATTTTCGGTGCGTAAGCTGCGTGAGTAAAGAAATGCCCCCGCTCTTCGTGAAAATCAACGAGTGATTCGAAGAACTCTAAATGTGAGTCTGGAAGAAAATCGAGGCTACCGGCAAACGCATAGCTGTCGAGAGTCTCGACGCCACCATGACGTAACCACATTTCGTGCGGTGTTTGCTGCTTCACGACCTCAAGCATCATTTCTTCATGATTCCCCAGCAGGCCCACATGTCGTGTTTCTCCGCCCAGTTGTATCAGCCGCTCGACCACGCCACGTGAATTCGGTCCTCGATCGACGTAGTCACCCAAAGTCACGATCGTGTCCTCCGCGGTGGGGTGAATCGAGTCGAGCAGACGTTCCAGAGCGGTCTTACAGCCGTGGATATCTCCGATAGCGATCAAACGTTCACTCATAAGGCTGGGCGTAGCTCTACGGAGGGGGTTGGTGTGGATTGGGGGCCACATTTTGCAGCTGCAGCGTTGTTCTGAGCTGGTGGATCAGCGTTCTTTTCATGTATTCGCCTGAAGATGCTAAAAGTAAAATCAGCGCGGGGTACATGCGTGGCGTTTGGCCGTTATCACTGCGGGCCAATTTTCGCAGGAACCCAAACACTTATCCAGCTTCCACGTTGAAAGTTTGTGCGGGTTGGGTGAAAATGTCTTGCGGGTGGGCGGTAAACACCGATTCCACTAAAAGCCCAGTTTGGGCGTATTCCTCTTCAAAGGCAGTTAGCGATGTCAAGTATGACCCCTCCTTCTTCAGGCCCAGAGTCGAATCGACCGTCGGACGCGATGCCCCAAAACGGAGCCGAAAGCGTTGATGCGTGGGGTGAGGCAGAGCTGGAAGATGAGTCTCTGCTGGAGAATGAGGAAGCGACAGCTTTGATCGGCAGCATGTTGGTTCACCTGATCATCATTCTGACATTGGCTCTCGTGCCACTTAGTGCCGAGGTGGACGACGAGGCTGTGGTTTTGGTTTCGCCGCCAGAGTACGAGCGTGAAAAGATTGAGACGATCGAAGAGATCACTTACAGCGAGGTCGAGCAGACCGAGGTGGGCGCGAACAGCGATGCCGAGATGGACATGGCAGAAGCTTCCGCCGCTGTTTTTTCTGACCAAGCCGAAATTCCTAATCCAGTCGAGCTTGATCCAGTTGAGTTGGGCCAAATCGAGGTGAACAATGTGTTCGAAGAGGCTACTGCTCCTTTGGACAAGTTGGAGGACTTGAAAGGGAAGGTTGGTCAGGGCACGCAGGGTGCGAAGGGTGCCGTCGACCGCCTGACTTTCGAAATACTCCAGTCGCTGGAAGAACGCCCCACGCTTGTGGTGTGGCTGTTTGACCAAAGTGGTTCGTTGCATCGCCAACGTCAGGAGATTCGCGATCGATTCGAGCGTATTTATACGGAACTGGGAATTGCCAAGGAAAGTGACATCGAAGCGTTTTCGAAAGAGAAGGATGACCAACCGCTCCTAACATCCGTCATTGGATTCGGTAGCAACGTCACGCTTTACACTGAAGAGCCAACTGAGGATCTCGAAGAAATCAAATCAATCGTCGACAACATCCAAGTCGACTCGACCGGTGAAGAGAAAGTTTTTAGCGCTATCTCATCGGCTGCTGACAAATACAAGGGCTTCCGAAGAATGCGTGCTGGTCGTGAGCCTCAACGCAACGTCTTGTTCGTCGTGGTCACTGATGAGAAGGGTGATGACGGAAACATGCTGGAGAAATCAATCAACTCCTGTCGCAAGCTTGCGATTCCAGTTTACGTCATCGGTGTTCCTGCTCCTTTTGGACGCGCCCACAGCCTTGTGAAGTACGTCGACCCCGATCCAAAGTATGACCAATCACCTCAGTGGGCGCAAGTTGACCAGGGACCTGAGACGTTCTTGCCGGAACGTGTTCAGGTTGGATTCACGGCAAACTTCGAAGCTGAGCCAGTGATCGATAGCGGATTTGGGCCTTACGCCTTGACCCGCCTTTGTTACGAGACGGGTGGGATTTACTTCACTGTCCATCCCAATCGTAATGTGAACCGGAAGGTCAACCGCGGTGAAATCGACCCCTACGCATCAGATCTCAAGTACTTTTTCGATCCGGTCGCAATGTCACGTTATCGTCCTGACTATCTGTCCCAGCAGGACTACGTGAGCATGGTCAAGGAGAGCCCGCTGCGTCAGGCGTTGGTCAGTGCGGCTCAGATGAAGCCTGCAAGTGGTTTGGCGAGACCTAAAACACGATTCGTGAAGATGAGTGACCCACAACTGGTAGGTGATCTTACTGCTGCTCAACAGGATGCAGCGAAACTTGAGCCCACACTTGTGAGAATGGCCCAGACGCTCAATCCGGGTATGAAAGTTCGCGACGAAGAACAGAGCCTGCGATGGAAGGCAGGTTTTGATCTTGCGATGGGGCGTGTTTTGGCTCAGAAGGTTCGGACTGAAACTTACAACGCGATGCTGGCCAAAGCGAAGCGAGGGATGGCATTCGAGGATGGCAAGAACAACACTTGGGAACTCGCGCCGAGTGAAGAAATCTCGGTGGGAAGCAAGTGGAAAAACGAGGCTGAAACGGCTACCGAGCTGCTCAAGGCGGTTGCCAGCGAGCACAAAGGTACCCCGTGGGCATTGCTGGCTCAGCAAGAACTGTCAGTGCCGATTGGATGGAAGTGGGAAGAGTCCTTCACGGATCTTGCACCTCCGGCCGCTCGAGGAGCTGGGAACAATAACAACAATAACGTGCCACGACCCGCACAGGACGACAAAGCACGCATGTTGAAAAAGGTTGCCAAGCGACCCGTGCCAAAGCTGTAGTTGAAATGCTGTGCTAGCCAGCACAACGCGATGCTCGAGTCGTGAACGGATTCCGTTCGCGAGACGCAGTTCTTTCCGCAGGCGACGTTCTGCCGGGAGTACTGAGATCTGTCGGGAGTGAGTAGGCACTAACTTTTCTGTTACTAAGCGGCGATGTCTGAGATGTGTCTGCGAATCTCGGTTTTCGCGGTCTGCATGGTATGCGGCAATATTTCTAACTGGGCAGTCTGCTTCTGTTCAGATCTTGCTTTCACGTCTGACGGCAGCAGCACGCCACCTGCCAATCGACTGGCTGCATCAAGAGGATTGATCGCAGCCAAGAGCGTCAGCCTTCCTGCTGCGTGGGTAATTCAGTCCACGTCAATCTCAGGATGGATACAGCCAATAGTGCGACGGAGGTTGCCAGTAGAACCAGGACGTGAACCCAGGCTGCTTCCTGCCCCCCAATGTTCTCGGTGACCGTTCTTGCCGTGGTCCAGTCCATCCAGTCGGCGAGTAGTCCTCGCAATCGATAGTTGATGGTTAATCGGTTGGCCATCGCTGGTACGAAGGCAAGGCCATACTCAACAAGCAGCGTGTAGAAAACAGCTGTCACCATCGTGCGGCGAAAAAAGATCGTTCCAATCAAGATGTAGAGAGCAGCATGTGCAAGGCAAGACAGAAGTGAAAGGACGCAAATGACAAACCATAGTTGAAGCCCGCCGGCACTTCCCATAATGATCGTGCAGACCGTCGTAGCGACACACGCGGCCGAGCATGACCAGAGTACTGCTGTGAGGTATTTGCCGATGAGTACCAGATTCCTTCCCGATCTGCGCATCGCCAGATAGATCCAGGTTTGACCTTCAACCTCGGTGCTGACAGCGGGCGTGGCCCAGAGTAGTAAGCCGAGCAGGCAAACAACTTCAGGGACCAGAAAATACAGGGCCATCCCCCATGCCTCGGCATTTTCTGTAGCTCGATTGCTGAGCAAGCGGAGGGCGGCCACCAGTGCGATCGGAAACAGAACAAGAATGCTCCAGATCGCGACGCGTCCCGGTGATAGTGAGCGACGAATCTCGAAGCGGACGACATCGAGTACAAGGAGTGGATTCACTTTGATTCTCCACGATGGTGTCGCAGCAGCGATTCGAAGACTGCCGTGAGGTTGCTGTTGGCGGTTTGGAACTGATCAATTTGGAGCTGATCTTTACTGATCCAGGCAGCGACGGAGTGGTAAAGATTTGAGGGATCACGGAGACCGATTCTCAGCTCTGTCCGCTCCGCTAGCAGTTGGATCGAATCGACCCAGACTTGATCTGCCAAGTGAGGGATCAATTTGGGAACGTCAGGTCCGATGAGGACTACCTCTTGAGGCGTGTCAGCGATGATTTGCTCGACTTCACTTGCCGTCCCTGACGCAAGTAATCGGCCCCCGTGAATCAACAGAAACGAAGAGGTGATTTCTTCGATTTCATGCAGTACATGGCTGGCAAAAAGTAGGCTGGTACCCTGCTTTGAAAGCTGGATCAGAAGCTGGGTCATCTGATGGCGTCCGACAGGATCGAGTCCGTTGTAGGGTTCATCGAGAATCAGCAACTCGGGTCGGTGTGCCAGAGCTTGAGCAATCTTGGTTCGTTGTCTCATTCCTAATGAGTACTCACCCATCGGCCGGTGCATGTTCTCGGTCATCTGAACCTGCGCAAGGCTTTCGGTCGCCCATTGCTTGCTGTCCGCGTGGGACAAACCATGGAGGCGGACTTGGTACGTGACCCATTCGTGGGCAGACACGTTGGGGTACAGGACGTCTGTTGCAGGGCACAGGCCGATTCGTCGCAGCAGTTTTCGGTTACGCCATGGATCCTGAGCAAAGATGGAAACTTTGCCGAGTGTCGGTCGCAGTTGCCCGGTCAACAGATTGATCAAAGTTGTTTTTCCAGAGCCGTTGGGACCCACAATTCCATACGCACCTGGCCCCAATTCGACCGTCAGATCATTCGCTCCAATGACAGTACCGTACAGCTTGGAAACCTTTTCGAGTTGAATCATCAAACACTTAGCCTTGCGATAAGACGNCTTCGAACGAAGAGGGTGCCGATCACTGTGATTGCGAGCAGGATCAATATCGCTGGCCACACCGATGATTCGCCGGTATCAAGCCCGAATATCCAAGTTTCCACCTTGCCGAGGGTGTGGTAGGGCGAAACCAATAACCAACGTTCCGTATCCACATCCATATCGATGCGGTTTCGGCGACCGCGTCCCATGCGTGGTGCGTTAGTCAGGATTTGATATGCCACTGAGCCCATGATCCATGTTGCAAACCACGCAAAGGATGCATAACGATTCTCGACCGTGCATGCCGAGTAGCTGATTGCTAACGCAGTGGTGGGAACAATCAACGCCACGGAGGCAAGTAGGATGCGTAGAGGAATATCCCATGTCATACCCACTACCGNTATNTCGGGCGACAGTAGGACTCCTAGCAGGTAGAGCGTCAGTCCCGGCAGCGTCGTAATCATGCCCAGAAAGAACCAGATCACTGCTGACTTGCCAACAATATATTCATTCGGTGAGAGTGGNCGGGAGAAGTACTGCAGGTAGGCTTTGCTGCGCAAGTCATAGGAAATTAGCAGCGGTGCGATCAGACCAATCAGTAGCACCATCGAATACAACTGGGGCACACGGAAGAATCCCAGAATCAGCGTAGACCAAACCTCATGCCGAACGCTAACGGGATCTTGCAGCATCTGCGCCGCAAGGTCTGGGCGTTCCATTGGACCTTGCAAGGTCCGGATGATCACCCTGCGATAGGTCACATCAGTAACTCCCTGCTCAAAGCAGAAAATACCAATGGCAGGAATGGCGATGGGCAGCCAGGCAACCATCAAAAGCAGTTTCAGCATTCGCCGCCGCCAAATCAGCGTGATTCCGCTTCGGGCTACAAANAGCGGGCGGATCAGTTGGTGATTGCGTTTGCCGACCCACTTTCGATATCCGAGATCATGCACTGGCATATTAGGGATGCTCCGATGCGGATACGGCTTGAAAGAAAATTTCTTCGAGAGAGTTTTGCGCCGGCGCGAGTCGGCGTATGGAAGTTTCAGTGGCTGCTGCGATGTCCCACACGCTGGAAACCTGATCGACGCCTGTGCCGATGATTTTGAGCGTGCCATCCACCTTGGTAGTCACAGTGAATCCCGCTTTTTCGAGACCACTCAAAAACGCATCGGTTTCACCATACGTCATCACATTCAGTGTCGGTTCTGCTGGTTTGCTGAGATTTTTCATCGAGTCATAAACTCGTACCTTACCGCGAGCGAGAATGACGACTTGATCACACACTGCCTTCACGTCTGGCAAGATATGAGTCGATAGCAGAATCGATTTTCCATGTTCACTGGCTAACGTGCGGATCCGACGGAGCATGGCATCACGTTGGTCAGGGTCAAGNCCGGTGGTTGGTTCATCGAGGATCAGGAAGGGGGGATCGTGAACGAGAGCCTGTGCAAATTTCAATTTCTGACGCATGCCGGTCGAATAAGCTTCGACACCACGATACTTCTCTTCGCCAATGTCACAAAAATCGGTGATCTCGTGAGCTCTTCTCAAACCTTCTGTCTTGGGNAGGCCTGACAGATTTGCCATGAATGCGACAGCTTCAATCCCGGTCAGNCCCGCNATGTAGCAATCGTCTTCCGGCAGGTAGCCCACACGATCACGGATCTCACGAACCTCGCGAGGCCACTGCAAACCAAGCACCGTGCCTGTGCCTTGATGATTGCGGACTAATCCCAAAAGTGATTTGATAAGAGTACTTTTTCCCGAGCCATTCGGCCCCAGTAAACCTGTGATCCCAGGTTGGATCTCCAGCGAAACATCGTCGAGAGCCCGGAAACCGCTGTAGAGCTTGGTGACTCCATGAAGTGAGATGATCGGGCTCAGAAGAGACTCCGCGTGAGTGGGGTTGAAAGAAGTATCGAGCGTCGATGNATCTGATCCTGATGCTCNTGGATGCCAGCCTAAACACAGTATCAGTTTTGGTCTAGTCCGTCGTNTTTTCTNGNCAGCGATCCTCGGACANACGCACAACAGGGCCCGCGTTAAGATGGTCGCCAGTCACGACCGCAAGAAGCTTGCGAAGTATAATTGGACGTGTCTCATTTCATGACCGGTAATTAATCATCTGGCGCTTTTATGTTCATTTCTGCCCGCTTTCTATTCGTGTCGGTGTTTCTGTTTGGCTCTGCGTGGGGAGCAGAAGACCGNCCCAACATCGTTGTTGTACTTTGTGATGACCTTGGCTACGGCGATCTAGAGTGTTACGGGCACCCTGTCATCAAGACTCCGCATTTAAATGAGTTGGCTGAAACGGGAGTGCTTTTCACCGACTTTTACTCAACTGCTCCCGTTTGNTCTCCTTCGCGTGTGGGNTTGCTCACAGGGCGGAGTCCNAATCGTGCAGGTGTTTATGACTGGATCCCGGAGGCGAAGAGNACAACGCAGAATCGACGTGAGTTGGTCCACATGAGNGCCTCCGAAATCACGATTGCAAAACTGCTNCAGGATGCGGGCTATCAGACCTGCATGGCTGGTAAATGGCACTGCAACAGTGAATTCAATAATGACCGGCAACCACAACCCGGCGACTTTGGGTTCGATCATTGGCTGGCAACACAGAACAATGCATCTCCGTCTCACCGCCATCCCCGTAATTATGTTCGAAATGGAGATGCAGTTGGTTTGATTGAGGATTTCAGTTGTCNAATCGTTGTCGATGAGGCAATCACTTGGCTTGNAAAATGTGATCCGGAACGTCCGTTCTTTATTTACGCCGCGTTTCATGAACCCCATGAGCCAATTGAGTCACCCCCTGCCCTTGTCGAATCATATGCCGGTTCAGCTACCGATCGTGATGAGGCGCAGTACTTTGCGAACGTGGCCAATGTTGATGCTGCCGTTGGTGAGTTGCTCGCAGGGCTTGAAAACCTGAAACGACGTGACAACACGCTGATTGTCTTTACTTCGGACAATGGNCCAGAGACATTAAGACGCTATCGTGGCGCGGCACGTTCCTATGGACGTCCTGGGCCGCTTCGGGGCATGAAGTTGCACACGACGGATGCGGGTTTCCGNGTGGCGGGAATCATGAACTGGAGGGGGCGAGTTCAACCTGCTGGCAAGCCTGTTTCAACGCCCCTGTCTGCCCTCGATTTGTTGCCCACCTTTTGTGCTCTGGCAAACGCGGAAGTTCCNCCCAATCTCATCCTTGACGGTACAAACTTTTTGCCAGTACTCGACGGTAAGAAGCTTGTTCGNGAAAAACCTCTCGTTTGGGCGTACTTCAGCGCACTCAACGATGCGAGGGTCGCCATGCGTGATGGACGTTGGAAGGTCTTGGCAAAATTGAATGGTGGGAAACTTGCCAANCTGCAGAATGTNACCGTCGATAGTGCGAGTCTTGTTCGCGATGCCAAGCTCACTGACATCGAAGTTTATGACCTTGGCACTGACATTGGCGAGTCAAAAAATGTTGCAGATGAAGACCCTGCAAGNACTGCAAGACTTAAAGCAACGCTNGAGCANCAGTACCGGGAACTTGTTCAGAATTCTCACGCCTGGTGAGGCGGAGANGCTTGTTNTGATGNCGCGTCGTTTTTCAATTTCTGTTGGGCATCNGACAGGAACTTCATCGCATCCATCGGTGTCATGGCATTGACATCCAGTTTTTGCACTTCGTCCAATAGTGGGTGATCAGCAAACCCGAACAGGGTCAGTTGGTATTGCCCGTTTGCTGTATCCGGACCCGGTGTTTGAATGGTCGGTCGATCAAATGCATCACGATGATCAGCTTCCANTTGCGAAAGAACATCCTTGGCTCGCTCGTTNACTTCAGCCGGTATCCCAGCAAGTCTTGCAACATGAATGCCGTAGCTCTTGTCAGCACCTCCTTCGACAATGCGGTGCAAGAATACCACCTCATCGTCCCACTCTTTGACTGCAACGTTNAGATTGGATACGCGCGGCAGCGATTCNGACAGTTGAGTCAATTCGTGATAGTGCGTGGCAAAAAGCGTGCGGCAACCAATCTGTTCGTGCAGATGCTCGGTGATTGCCCAAGCGAGTGAGAGTCCGTCGTAGGTNCTGGTTCCACGTCCAATTTCATCCAGGATGACAAGGCTGCGTGATGTGGCGGTGTTGAGAATCCTTGCTGTCTCTACCATTTCCACCATGAATGTACTTTGACCACGACTCAGTTCATCACTTGCCCCCACGCGAGCAAAGACACGGTCAGCGATACCGATGTCTGCAGAGCCAGCAGGCACAAAAGAGCCTGCCTGAGCGAGTAGGGTTATCAGAGCGACTTGCCGGATGTAAGTGCTTTTTCCAGCCATGTTGGGGCCGGTAATCAGAAGGATCATTCCTGTTTCGGGCGATTGGACACAATCGTTGGGGACGAATTCACCTTGCGGCAAAGTGACGTCAAGCACCGGGTGACGTCCGCCATTGATTCGTAAAACAGATTCATCATTCAACGTAGGCCGCACCCAGCCCCTTCGGCTTGAAATTTCACCCAGCGCCGCCAATGCGTCCAGTTCAGCGATCGCCATGGCTACTTCTTGCAGCGTTGATAATTGCCGGTGCGTTTCGTCACGAAGTTGTTGGAACAACAGTTGTTCGCGCGATGAAGCTTTTTCATCGGCAGCCAGGACCTTCTCTTCGTATTCTTTAAGCTCGGGGGTGATGAAACGCTCGCAGTTTTTCAGCGTTTGCTTGCGGATGTAGAAGTCAGGAACTTTGTCGCGATGTGCATTTGTGGCTTCGAGGTAATACCCAAATACTTTGTTGTACCCGACTTTCAGGTTGCTAATTCCCGTCTGTTCCATCTGGTCACGTTGGTAGGCAGCAATCCATTCCTTGCCTCCCTTTGCGAGGGTTCGTAACTCATCTAGCTCAGTATCGAATCCTTCGCGAATGAAATTTCCATCAGCAGCACTCAGGGGGCATTCGTCAGCAAGTCCCGATTCAAGTTTGTCGCGAAGGTCAGGACAAAGATGCAAATGAGCGTCGATAAAACAAAAGCGTTCAGGTTGTCTGCCGGCGAGTAGGGATTTCAGCAGTGGTAGGCTGGCAAGGGTGCGTGCAACCTGTTGCAGATCACGCGGGCCAGTTCTGCCTGTGGCGATGCGACCGAGCAAGCGAGTCAGGTCAAACGTCTGGTTCAAAGTCTTTTGAGTGTCAGATCGAAAGCCTGTTTCTGCCGACAAGATTTCAACCGCGTCCAGACGCTGGTTGATCCCTGTTGTATTAATCAGTGGAGCTGAAATCCAATCTGCTAGTAAACGCGAGCCCATCGGTGTGCAGGTGAGATCGATGACGCCCAGCAATGAACCCTCGCGGGAACCGCTTCTCAGCGTGCGTGTGATTTCAAGGCTGCGGCGCGTTGCTGCATCAATTTGCAGAAAGCCACTGCGGCGGTGGGATGTGAGGGTCTGGAAGTGATCCAGACCACTTCGTTGCGTTTCTTGAAGATAGGTCAGCACGGCTCCCGCAGCACGGATTGCCGGCACATCGGTTGGTTCAAAACCGAAGCCTTCAAGGTTGTGCACTGAAAGCTGCTTGCACAATGTTTCGGTTGCAGAATCTTCAGCAAAACTCCATGCCGGCCTCGGAGTCCATGACCAAGACGCGGTTGTGTCCGGACTGAAGTGAACATCATCCTCACGGAAAATTACTTCCGCAGGCCCAATCCTCTCGAGTTCATCCTCGATACGTGACTTCGCGAAGGTGCCCGCTTCAAACCTGCCGCTCGAAAGTTCTGCCCATGCGATTCCTACTTGGGGGTCTGCGTTGGCTTTCCCGCCACGTTTGTCGTGCTGCAGGCAGACTGCAGCGACATAGTTGGCTTCGTTGGGGTTGAGAAGCCCATCGTCAGTCAGGGTACCTGCACTGACGATGCGGGTGACTTCTCGCTTGACCAAGCCTTTGGCAGTCTTGGGATCTTCAACCTGTTCGCAGACAGCAGCTCGAAAACCAGCTTTGATCAACTTCTGCAGGTAGGAGTCGAGTTGGTGATGCGGGAACCCTGCCATCGCCGTGGGATTGTCACTGTCCTTGTCCCTGCTGGTGAGATTGAGGCCCAGTATTTTTGCAGCGACTTTGGCGTCGTCGAGAAAGAGCTCGTAGAAGTCGCCCATGCGAAAAAACAGCAATGCGTCTCCGCATGCTGCTTTCGCCTCGTGGTACTGCCGCATCATTGGTGTCATGGGGCAAATCGTACCGCTAAATCGCCCCGATTCCCAGCCTCCGCGGCTAAGGAATTAAGGATCGGTCACGTGGCCTGACGTTGAGTTTAACGACTGGGTAATGCTTAGAGCACTAATCTGTCAGCTGACAATGCCGCGTCTGAATGCGAATCAGTTTGATCAGATCTGTGAATATGCAGCTGGCGCCAGCACGTATTTGTGAATTTTGCTAACGGTCCCCGCGTATTTGGAGATCTTCTTCAACACTTGCCAGTCCGGGTGGGAACGAAAAGCTGTCCATGCTTCGGTTCGGGCCTGTTCGCTGGGGTAGGCGGTCAAGTAGCTGAGATTGGGGGTAAACGGACCGATGATCGCTTGCCCGATGAAGATGGGTTGGATACCGCAGTCGAGAAAGATGGGTACCTCACCGTTATTGAACATATGGACTTTCAGGTCCCCCAGTCGCTCGTTGGCACTTTCATAGACACGGAGCTCAAAAACGCGGTTCGGGTTCTTCAGCTGATTCGTGGGGACTTTCAGCAGTGGCATGCAGTCCATCGCCACTAATAACTCGCTCTCAATCCGCTGGTAGGGGGCGTTTTTTGGACCTCGGGCCAGATAGGATTTGGCGGCCTTCTGATATGCGGCGTCGTTCGCCAATTTGCCTTTGCAGACGGGAATCGAATCTGCGTTTTCGTGAGGAATGACAACAACAATTCGTGGGCTACCTGACTCATCTTCAGCAGCATTGTGAAATACCCCAATTGGCTCTACACCCTGTCGATTCATCGCAGGCACGAAGGCGTCACGCAGGTATTCATGAATCGACTCGGCATCGCCTTGTTCATCCAGCAGGTAAGTGCGAATCTCGTAGTACTGAGGTGACTCAGCGGTCACGCTGGATGCGGTGGGCAGCGTCGCGATACTTAGTAGCAGAAAAGGAATGATAGTTTTCATCAGTCTTGTGACCTGGATCCGGGTTCGTCTAGTAGTCGTATGGAATTTTTCGCATCATACTCTGACAAGCATCTTCGAAGCCATGACGCGTGTTTTTTGCGTGATGGGGAGCATCAGTGGCGCATTTGGATCAGGAGAATACGCGATGTTGGAACTAATCGATTTACCAGGGATCGTTGAGGGAACAAGTTTGCTGGCTGAAGCGGTTCCCGATGCTGGATCTGAGTCTCCAGTGGCTGCCCAGGTATTCTGGTCGATTTCCGGCATCTTTACCTTAGGGATGTTAGTACTGCTTCAGGCTGTTCTTGGCTTCGATAACCTGCTCTACATTTCCATCGAGAGCAAACGTGTGCCGGCCGAGAAGCAATCAATGGTCCGGCGTTGGGGAATTGGTTTAGCGATCGCATTTCGCATCGCTCTACTGTTTGTGGTTGTCAATTTGATTCAACGCCTGCAGACACCGTTTTTCGAGACCGGGGATAATGATTTGGTTGTCATGTCGTTAACTGGGCACAGTCTGATTGTGCTGGGTGGTGGTGCGTTCATCCTGTGGACAGCAGTCAAGGAAATCTACCACATGCTGGCGAGCGATGATCTTTCAGATGCACCGGGTAAGTCGGCAGGGACGTCGGTCAAAAAAGCAGTGACGTTGATCGTGATGATGAATCTGGTCTTTTCCTTTGATTCCATCCTCAGTGCGATGGCCTTGACGAGTAATTTTTGGATCATGGCCGTGGCAATCATCATCAGTGGTTTGTTGATGATGTGGGCGGCTGACTTCGTCGCTGAATTTCTCAGAAAGAATCGGATGTATGAAGTCTTGGGATTGTTCGTTCTATTCATCGTGGGAGTGATGTTAGTTAGCGAAGGGGGGCATCTCGCTCATTTGCAACTCGGAGGCCATCACGTTACGCCAATGGCAAAGAGCACATTCTACTTTGTGCTTGCGGTGCTGATCTTGGTGGATGTTGTTCAGTCGCAATACCAGAAGAAGCTGCTGGCTCAGCGGGAACGGATGCAAGCCGATTCCGATTCGGCGAATAGCTAGTGGTGGGGCTTTTCACGGACAAGAGGGGCTCAGGTTGATCGCCCAAATGTGTCCATTCGCCATTTGGCCCGCGGGCATCAACCGCTACGAAGCATTATCAAGCGGGGTGAGTCTGTAAGAAGCCCGCCGAGTCACTCAGTTCATGTCACTGCCTGCCCGGCTCTTCTGCTTGTTCGACCTTGTCAGCTCAGTTGCCCTCGTCTGATAGCAGACGTAGCGTTTGGTCGACTCGGTCAGCATGGGATCGAGATGGAGAGCCTGTCGATACATTCTCAATATCAGCAGATTCGCTGTTCTGTGGAATGGTCGGTTTCAGGAAGTCTTCTGGTCCGAGGGGCGTGACCTGGGAATCTGAAAGTGTCTCTTCTTCGCCAAGTCTTTTGGCAGGGTCTGTTGGTACAACTTGCTCGCCCTCCGGTGAGCCTTCGCCATTGCTCACAGTGCCGTCCAGTGCTTTGCGATTGAGTTCGTTTAGAAGCAAAAGAACATCCAGAGATGTGATGACTCCGTCCGCGTTCACGTCGTAGTACATGTCAGCGATATCCGGCGTGATGTTTCCGGGGCCATGGATATTGATGAAGTTAAGGATGTGGAGTGCGTCTCCTGCTGTTTCTCTGCCATTACCATCAACATCATATGGATCGTTGGGGTTATGGTTCGGGGCGGCATTTCTCTGAACGTGAATAATGAAATTCTTGTCCAAACGTCCAAACTCAGCCAAGGTGTCGCTGACGCTTACCGTTAGGAAAACCTGATCCTGCTCGTCCCGGCTCAGCATCTCATTGTCAAGCAATTTCAGTTGTTTGCCAGAGATTTCAAATCGGGGATCACTGACTGACAGCGAGAATCGGTCACTCGGTGTTTTTCCGTCCACGCTTACAGAACCTACAGGGGCACCCCTGACCCATTCCATCACGTCTTGCCCGGATAGTGCAATCGTTGTGGGTTGTTCTTCGACGTCAATCACAGTCACTCGGATGGGCGCGGTAAATGTCTCGCCCCCAGAATCAACGGCAGTCATATTGACGATGATTACGGAGCTTTGCTCGTAATCAAGCGAGACACCTTCTGCGAGATAAAGATTTCCGTTGGAAACTCGGAACCTCCCATCATCAACCGTCAGTGAGTGCGTGTCGTCGGCATCCGGATCAGAAACCTGAATTGCACAAATGAGTGCCCCTTCACTATTTTCGCTGACTTGGGCTGTTGTGGGTGAGATACCATCGATTGGATCATTGGCATCCAGAA